>CALWBS010000167.1 GCA_944376135.1 uncultured Enterocloster sp. | reverse complement strand
TTCTGCCATACTAAGGCTGTAACCAAACAACTTGTTTTCAGGAGGTATTTGAGATGTCAAAGAATAATTACAGAAATGACATGGAAAATTCAAACAGCTCAAACAGCATGGATCAGAAGAACCGTTCTCAGAACAGTTCGAAGAACAGCTCCCAGAACAATTCCCAGGACAGCACCAAGAATCGTGCCCAGAACTGCGGAAGAAACGACAGCGACTATTAAGCCCTAGGTATGCAATGAAAAGCCCCGCTCTGTGCCTGCGCGCAGGACGGGGCTTTTCGCGCTTCGCACCCTGTCCCCCAGACATGCATATAGTAGTAATAGGACACGTTTTCTGCAGACGAAAGCTGTCCGGAAAAGGCAGGTGAAGAAACATGTCGTCATTTCCCATGCTTTCGTACCGGGAATTTGACCGGTGGCTGGAGGAAGGAAAAATCGGCCAGCTGATTGATTTGAGGGAACCCTGGCTCTTTCAGGAATCCAGGATATGGGGGAGCGTCAATATACCGTATGATGAAATAGAAAGCCGGGCAGATCAGCTTAATCCAAATGGCACCCTGGTGTTTTACTGCGATCGGGGAGCGAAAAGCATGGTGGTCTGCCGGGATCTCTGGCGCCTGGGCTGGGATGTGGCCGATCTGGCTGGAGGAATCCTGAATTACCGGGGGAAATACATTGACAAAAGGCCCGCTCCCAAACTAAAATAAAGCGTAGCCGCTCCGCATGCGGGCAGGCTGCTATCCGGAGATATAGGAGGAATACCTGATGAAAATTATGTTTGCATCTGATATACACGGTTCCGCATATTATTGCAGGAGGATGCTGGAGGCCTACGAGGCCTCCGGCGCCTCCCGCCTGGTGATTCTGGGAGATATTTTATACCATGGTCCCCGCAACGACCTGCCCCGGGAATATGCACCCAAGGAGGTTATCGCCATGCTGAATCCCTTAAAGAACCAGATTTATGCGGTTCGCGGCAACTGCGATACGGAGGTGGACCAGATGGTGCTGGAGTTCCCCATCCTGGCGGATTATGCCCTTCTCTCCATTGAGGGAAAGACGTTCTACGCGACCCATGGACATGTCTATAATCAGGATCATCTGCCGCCTATGCAGGAGGGGGATATCCTGATTCACGGCCACACCCATCTTCTGAAGGCTGAGCAGGCCGAGGCGGAGAGCTGCGGCCGGATTACCATATTAAATCCCGGCTCCGTGTCCATTCCCAAAGGAGGAAACCCCAATACATACGGTATGCTGGAGAATGGGGTGTTTTCCATCATTGCCCTGGACGGGAATGTGGTAAAGCAGATGGCCCTGTAAAAAGGAGGAGCAAGACCAAGTGAGCGGAATGTATGAACTGATTGCGCCCTGCCATTTTGGGCTGGAAGCAGTACTGAAAAAAGAAATAGCGGATCTGGGGTATGCGATTACCTTGGTGGAGGACGGCCGGGTCACTTTTGCAGGCGGGGAGGATGCGATCTGCCGCGCCAATGTATTTCTGCGCACAGCGGAACGGGTTCTGCTCAAGGTGGGAAGCTTTCGGGCGGAGACATTTGAGGAGCTTTTCCAGGGGACCAAAGCGATTCCCTGGGAGGAATTTATCCCGGAAGATGGAAAATTCTGGGTGGCAAAGGCATCGTCCATCAAGAGCAAGCTGTTCAGCCCGTCGGATATCCAGTCCATCATGAAGAAGGCCATGGTGGAAAGGCTGACGAGCCGCTATAAGGTGAGCTGGTTTCCGGAAAATGGGGCCAGTTACCCTCTGCGCGTATTTTTATATAAAGACATGGTGACCGTGGGGATTGACACCAGCGGAGATTCTCTCCACAAGCGGGGATACCGCACACTCTCCAGCAAGGCGCCCATCACGGAAACCCTGGCGGCGGCTCTGCTTCTTTTGACGCCGTGGAATAAGGACCGAATCCTGGTGGACCCGTTCTGCGGAAGCGGCACATTTCCCATCGAAGCGGCTATGATGGCGGCCCGCATTGCTCCGGGGATGAACCGGGATTTCCTGGCTGAGGAGTGGCGGCATGTGGTAAAGCGCAAATATTGGTATGAGGCGGCGGACGAGGCGCAGAGCCTGGCAAACCCTGACATAGAGACGGATATCCAGGGCTATGACATTGACGGGGATATTATCCGGGCAGCCAGAGCCAATGCAAAGGCGGCGGGGGTGGAGCACCTGATCCATTTTCAGCAGAGGCCGGTGAGTGCTTTGAGCCACCCGAAAAAATATGGGTTTCTCATCACGAATCCGCCTTACGGCGAGCGGATTGAGGATAAAGAAAATCTGCCCGGGCTGTACCGGGAGATCGGGGAGCGGTTTGCTTCCCTTGATTCCTGGTCCATGTATCTGATTACCGCCTACCAGGATGCGGAGAAATACATCGGCAGGAAGGCGGACAAAAACCGCAAGATTTATAATGGAATGATGAAGACATATTTTTACCAATTTCTGGGGCCTAAGCCTCCGAGAAGAGGGGCAGAAAACCGGGAGCCCCAGCCTTCGGTATGAGCAGGGGAAAAATAAAAGAGAAGAGAAGGAGGCTGACATGGTTTGGGCTCCTTCTGTCTGCTGCGATCTGCCTGGCTTCCTGCTGCGGCCCTGGGAGACATAAGGCAGAAGAGCAGGCAGGGACAATGGAGGAGACAGAGATGGGGGCGGAGACGGAGCCTGCGACAGGGGCGCTGCCGGATGCGGATGCAGAGGCGGATGCGGACGTTCTCCCTGCCGTCTATGACTACCGGCAGGAGGGACGGGCGCCCCGCATTGGAAATCAGGGGACTCTGGGAACGTGCTGGGCTTTCGCCTCTCTTACCGCGCTGTCCTCCTCCCTTCTTCCGGAGGAGGATTTGACGTTTTCTGTGGACCATATGACGATGCACAATCATTTTCAGCTGGATCAGGATGAGGGAGGGGAGTACACAATGTCCATGGCCTACCTCCTCTCCTGGGAGGGACCGGTGCTTGAGGAGGCAGACCCCTACGGGGACGGGATTTCTCCGGAGGGGCTTTCTGCCTGCCGCCATATTCAAGAAATTCAAATCCTTCCCTCCAAGGACTATGAGGCCATCAAGCAGGCGGTTTACCGGGAAGGAGGCGTGCAGAGCTCCCTCTATACCTCTATGGAGAACGGCATGGACGAATCCATCCACTATAATCCCCGGACGAATGCCTACTGCTATACCGGCCAGGCTCAGCCCAACCATGATTCCGTGATTGTGGGATGGGATGATGCCTATCCTAAAGAGAATTTTTCCGCAGAGCCCGAGGGAGACGGTGCTTTTATCTGCATCAACAGCTGGGGAGAAGAATTCGGCGATCAGGGATATTTTTATGTTTCCTATTATGACACCAACATCGGAGTAAACAATATTGTCTACACGGGAATTGAGCCGGCGGACAACTACGACTGTATTTATCAGGGAGATCTGTGCGGATGGATCGGGCAGATCGGATACGGAAGAGAGGAAGCGTGGTTTGGGGCGGCGTATGAGGCGGGAGAGGGAGAGACACTGGCAGCGGCTGGATTTTACGCTACGGATAAGGACACGGAGTACGAGATATATCTGGCCCGCCGTCTGCCTTCCGGGGAAGAAGCAGCCGGACTCAACAGCCGGAGCTTGTTGGCCCGGGGGAAACTTTCCTATGCAGGGTTTTACACGATTCCCTTTGAGGAAAAAATACTCTTGGATGACGGGGAAAAGTTTGCTATAATTATAAAAATATGTACGCCGGGCACAGTGCATCCGGTGGCGATTGAGTACGATCCGGGCGACGGAATCGCCCAGGTGGACTTGACGGACGGCGAGGGCTATCTAAGTTATGACGGAAACCGCTGGGAGCATGTGGAGCAGACCCAAAGGTGCAATGTATGTCTGAAAGTTTATACCTTAAAGGGAGATTGAGCGATGGGACACAGAATTATATTTGCCACAGGAAATGAGGGGAAGATGCGGGAGATCCGAGCCATTCTGGCGGATCTGAATTTCCCGGTGCTCTCCATGAAGGAGGCCGGAGTGAATCCGGAGATTGTGGAGGATGGGAAGACCTTTGGGGAAAACGCCGAGATAAAAGCGCGGGCCGTGTGGAATCTGACAGGGGATATCGTGCTGGCGGATGACTCCGGTCTTGTGGTGGACTATATCGGAGGGGAGCCCGGCATTTATTCCGCCCGTTATCTGGGGGAGGATACTTCCTATGCGGTCAAGAACCAGGTGATTATCGATCGGCTTTCCCAGGCTAAGGGGAAAGAGCGAAGCGCCCGCTTCGTGTGCAATATAGCGGCGGTTCTTCCGGACGGGCGGGTACTCCATGCGGAGGAAACCATGGAAGGGGAGATTTCCTATGCACCTGCGGGGAGCGGAGGTTTTGGATATGATCCTATTTTATATTTGCCGGAGTTAGCCAAGACATCGGCAGAGCTTACCATGGAGGAAAAGAACCGGATCAGCCACAGGGGCAAGGCCCTTCGGGCGGTGAAGGAGCTGTTGAAGAGGGAGCTGAAAGCGCAGGAATGAAAAAGATATTGATTGTCAGTGATACCCACCGGAAGGATGAGAATTTAAAGCGGGTAATTGAAGAGGAGAAGCCGCTGGACATGCTTATCCATCTGGGAGACGCGGAGGGGAGCGAATATGCGATTGCGTCCTGGGTGAATGAGACATGTCAGATGCAGATGATTTCGGGAAATAATGACTTTTTTTCCTCTCTGGACCGGGAGCGGGACGTGGAAATCGGCAGATATCGGGTACTGCTTACCCATGGGCATTACTACAATGTATCGGTCGGCACGGAATATCTGCGCCAGGAAGCGAGAGCGCGGGGATATGATATTGTCATGTTCGGCCATACCCACAGGCCTTATTACGATGTGGACAGGAGGGAAGGAGACAAGGATCTGATTGTGCTGAATCCGGGAAGTCTCTCCTACCCCAGGCAGGAGGGCCATGCGCCCTCCTATGCGGTCATGACCCTGGACGATGCAGGAGAAGCCCATTTTAACTTTCATTTTCTTTCTCAGGAGTAGAGGGGGGCGCGCAGCTGTCCCTCTCTATAATATGATGGGGCACGATGATTTTGGTGGCCAGCAGATTGGGATTTTCAATATGGTTAATCATCTGTGAGGCGGCCTCCGTTCCCAGTTGAAGGGAATTGACATCCACCGAGGTGAGCTGCGGGGAGGTGAGCCGGGCAAAGAGGGAATTGTTGAAGGAGAGGATGGACAAATCCTTTGGGATGGAGATGCCCATCTCCATGCACACCCGCTCCAAGGCTACAGCCAGAATATCATCGCTGACAATGACGGCGGTGGGCCGGTTGGAAAGCTGCAGAAGCTGGCGGATAGGAGCCTCCCCGGCTTCGGAGAGGGAGTGAACCTCCACAAAATATTCCGGCCGCAGGGACAGGCCTTTCTCCAGCAGGGCAAGCTGGCAGCCAGAGCGCCGGTCTGCGGAGAACATCAGCCGGATGTCGCTTCCGATATAGGCGATCCTCCGGTGGCCCAGGCCGTAGAGGTATTCGGCTGCCTCGCGTCCGGCCAGGAGATTATCGTTGTCGATGTAAATGGTCTGGTTGGCAAACTGGTAGGCTTTTCCGATCAGGACGTAGAGCAGGCCTTCACTGTAGAGATAATCCACAATGGGGTCCTTCTGCCGGGAATAGAGCAGAATGAATCCGTCTACCTGGCCGCTGCGAGTCATGGTGCGGATGACCTGCAGAATTTCTTGATCGTCCTGTCCGGTTATCACGGTGTTGCTGTACTGCCGCTTGTTGCAGAACTGGCTGATTCCGCGAATTGCCTCAAGATAAAAAGGATTTTCAAAGGCTTCCCGTTCCGAGGGCGGCAGAATGATGCCGATGGCCCGAGAATTCTGAGTGGCCAGATTGCTGGCCTGAAAATTGGGCTCGTATCCCAGCTGCGCCATGGCCCGGCGCACCTTTTCTTTTGTCTCCCAGCTGATGGAGGGATTGTCCTTGCAGGTCCTTGACACGGTGGAGGGGGAAACGCCGGCAAGTGCTGCCACATCTTTTATCGTTACTGCCATATGCCGTTCCTTTCTTTTCTTTCTGACTGCAGCTGTTTGGGATGTTCTGAACAGCTGTTTAACATCTATTTTCCATTTTAATCCAAAATGAATACAAAGTCAATTTCTTGTGCAAAATAAATGCAAATTATTTGAAGATATCAGCGCAAATATTGCACAAAAATAGAGGTAGATTCTTGTGAAAAAGAGAGAAACACCGAAATTTTGCAAAAAATACTTGAAAAACCTGTGCAAACGAAATATATTTAATGCAAGCGGTTGCATTACAAATGCAAAAAGCAAGACAATATAAATGGGAGGTTCAATGAGATGAGCAGCAATGAAAGCGCTAACGGATGCATATCCATTCTGGCGCCCCTTACAGGCCGGGCGGTCCCCTTAGAGCAGGTGCCGGATCCTGTATTTTCCCAGAAGATAATTGGGGACGGGATTGCGGTGATTCCCGCAGAGGGAAAGATTGTCAGTCCGGTAAACGGTGAGGTGGTTTCTGTGGCGGATACTCTTCACGCCTACGGATTTCGCACGGAGGAGGGATTGGAGCTTTTGGTCCACGTGGGCCTGGAGACAGTGGCGCTGCAAGGTGAGTGTTTTACAGCGCATGTAAAGGCCGGGGATCACGTGAAAGCGGGGGATTTGATCGCGGAGGTGGATTTAAAAGCACTGCGAGAGAAAAATGTCAATCCCATTACGCCGGTTTTGCTGTGCGGGGGAATGGATGGACGGAGTATCAAGCTGCATGAGGGCGCCTGCGAAGCGGGAAAGAATGCGGTTTTGACCGTAGAACAGGAGCAGGCTGCAGGCGAGACGGCTGCGGATACAGGAAGCGTCTCTGCGGTGGAAGCGGAATCCGAGGCGGCGGCATCTGCCAAAGCTGCACCGGCCAAAAAGAAGCTGTCCTTCAATTTTGATTTTCTTCAGAAGCTGGGCAAAGTGCTGATGACCGTGATTGCGGTTATGCCGGCGGCCGGTTTGATGATAAGTCTTGGCAAACTGGTGCAGATGGGCGGTTCCGATGTACATATGATCTATATGGTGGGGAGCACCATGGAGAGCATCGGATGGGCCATCATCAATAACCTGCACATCCTCTTCGCGGCTGCCATTGGCGGCTCTTGGGCAAAGGAGCGGGCAGGCGGCGCATTCGCAGCGATTATTGCCTTTATCTTGATTAACTCCATCACTGGAGCGATCTTTGGAGTGACGGCGGATATGCTGGCGGATCCCGAGGCTGTGACCCACACCCTGTTCGGACAGGAGATTCCGGTGGATGGGTATTTCACCTCGGTGCTGGGAGCTCCGGCTCTGAACATGGGCGTGTTCGTGGGCATTATATCCGGTTTTACAGGGGGAGTGATTTATAATAAATATTATAATTACAGAAAGCTTCCGGATGCCCTCTCTTTCTTCAATGGAAAGCGGTTCGTACCCATGGTGGTCATCGCCTGGTCCGTGATTATCTCCATCGTCATGGCACTGGTATGGCCGGTGGTGCAGACGGGAATCAATGCCTTTGGCGTGTGGATTGCCAACTCGTCCTCCACCTCCCCGGTGCTCGCGCCGTTTATCTACGGAACCCTGGAGAGGCTCCTTCTTCCCTTTGGCCTGCATCATATGCTGACCATTCCGATGAATTGTGCCTCCTTCGGAGGCACCTATATGAGTCAGACGGGCGTCAATGCGGGAAGCCAGGTGTTTGGCCAGGATCCCCTGTGGCTGGCCTGGGCCAATGACCTGATCAACTTTAAGAACGCGGGCGATATGGAGTCCTACGCCAATCTTCTGGCAACTGTGACGCCGGCACGGTTTAAGGTGGGGCAGATGATCGGCGCCACCGGCCTTCTGACCGGAATCGCTCTGGCCATGTACCGCCGGGTAGATGCGGATAAGAGAAAACAGTACAAATCCATGTTTGTCTCCACGGTGCTGGCTGTGTTTCTCACCGGCGTGACCGAGCCTTTGGAGTTTATGTTCATGTTTTGTGCCCTGCCTCTTTACATTGTATATGCCATTCTGCAGGGCTGTGCCTTCGCCATGGCGGGCATTATTGACCTGCGGCTGCACTCCTTCGGAAATCTGGAGTTCATCACCCGGATTCCTATGTCGGTGCAGGCGGGCCTTACGGGCGATATTATTAACTTTGTGATTTGCGTGATTGCATTCTTTATTATCGGATACTTTGTGGCATACTTTATGATTGGGAAGTTCCGCTATGCGACGCCGGGACGTCTGGGAAATTATACGGATGAAAGTTCCTCTGATGAGGACGGCGCGGGAAGCGGCATGGCCAAGGCTTCTAGAGCTGCCTCGGCAGGCAGCAGCCAGGCGGAACGCATCATCGGCCTCCTGGGAGGACGGGAAAATATTGTCCTGGTAGATGCCTGCATGACCCGGCTTCGCGTAACGGTGAAGGATCCGGAGAAGGTGGCGGATCTGGCCGCGTGGAAAGCAGAGGGTGCTCTGGGACTCATCAAGAAGGACGGCGGAATTCAGGCAGTCTACGGGCCCAAGGCGGATGTGCTGAAATCCGATATCAATGATATTCTGTAACAGGCCGGGGAAGCGGTGACACAGGGGGAGAAAATGAAGATTCTTACATTAAATACGCATAGCTTGGCGGAGGAGGATTATGAGAACGGTCTGGTCTGCACGGCTGGGGCCATTCTTAAGGAACAGCCGGATATCCTGGCTTTTCAGGAGGTAAATCAGGAGGCGGGACAGCCCTTGCTTCCGGAAGATGCCTTAAAAGGCTATGTTCCCTGTGCAGGATTTGCGGGAGCAGTGCGCCGGGGAAATCATGCGGCCAGGCTGGCCGCCCTGCTCCGCGAAGGGGGCTGCCCGTACGTTTGGACTTGGCTGCCGGTCAAGCTGGGCTATGGCATTTATGATGAGGGGCTTGCCCTGTTCAGCCGCAGCCCCATAGAGGAGACGGATCAGATTTCCCTAAGCCGCACGCGGGACTATGGAAACTGGAAGACGCGCAAGGCTTTGGGAATACAGGTCCGGGCTGCCGGGGAAAGGACGGATGCCTGGTTCTACACGGTCCATATGGGATGGTGGGACGATGCGGAGGAGCCCTTTAAGGAACAGTGGGAGCGCCTGGAAGCCGGTGTGAGAGAGAAGAGAGCCCGGGGAGCCGTGTGGGCAGCTGGAGATTTCAACAGTCCGGCGCATGTGCGGGGGCAGGGCTATGATTATGTGAAATCCAGCGGTTGGAAGGACACCTATGAGCTGGCCGGAGAGCGGGATGAAGGGCTGACAGTGCAGGCGGCCATTGACGGCTGGAGAGAACGCCGAGAGGACGGAGGGATGCGGATTGACTATATTTGGTGTTCGGACTGCGTAAAGGCAGAATCCTCCCGCCTCATATTTGACGGAAAGAATTATCCGAGGGTCTCCGACCACTGCGGAATTATTTTGACAACAGGAGAACCGGCATATGCCGGGGATAAAGCAATGCAGCAGAGCCAGGAGGAAGAACGATGAACCGAGGAGCGGGAATTTTATTGTCCATCACCAGCCTGCCGTCCAAGTACGGCATCGGCTGTTTCTCAAAGAGTGCCTATGATTTTGTGGATTGGCTGAAGGAGGCGGGGCAGACCTACTGGCAGATTCTTCCCCTTGGCCCAACCAGCTACGGGGATTCTCCCTACCAGTCCTTTTCCACCTATGCAGGCAACCCCTATTTCATCGACTTGGAGGCGCTCGTCGAGGAGGGGGTTCTGACCCGTGAGGAATGTGAAGAAGCGGACATGGGGGAAGAGGAAGGCACCATCGACTACAAGAAGATGTACGAGGGCCGCTATCCCCTGCTGCGGAAGGCCTATGAGCGCAGCAACATCAGCCAAAACGCTGACTATATCCGTTTTATGGAGGAAAATGGATGGTGGCTCTCGGACTATGCCCTTTTTATGGCGGTCAAGAGCCGCTTTGACGGGGCACCCTGGACCGAGTGGGCCCAGGATATCCGGCTGCGCTGGGGCTATGCTATGGATTACTACCGCAAGGAGCTGTACTTTGATATTGAGTTCCAGCAGTATCTGCAGTTTACCTTTTATAAGCAGTGGCGGGCTCTGAAGGACTATGCCAACCGGCAGGGCGTGCGCATCATCGGAGATATCCCCATCTATGTGGCTATGGACAGCGCGGATGCCTGGGCTCACCCTGAGCTTTTCCAGCTGGACCAGGATAATGTGCCCCTGGCGGTGGCGGGATGCCCGCCGGACGGATTTTCCGCAGTGGGCCAGCTCTGGGGGAATCCCTTGTACCGCTGGGAGTAGAACCGGCAGACCGGATATGACTGGTGGATGGAGTGG
>CALWBS010000166.1 GCA_944376135.1 uncultured Enterocloster sp. | reverse complement strand
CAGGCATAGCTGTCGTTCCTGGCCGCTGTGTTGGCCGCTCCGCTCTCGTCGGACAGCATGGTCTCGCCCTGGGGCTGGCCCTTGGACGCGCCGATCTGGGGATCCCCGAAATAAAGGATCTTTACATTTTCAAAGCTTCCGGTGCGGTACTCTTCCGCAGGGGCTGCCACGCCGTTCTTGCAGACCGCGTAGTAGTAGGTGGTGTTCTCCTGCAGGCCGGTCACCGTGACGTAATTATAATAATACGACTCACCATTTGTAAGGCTGGGGTCCACCGGGCCGGAATGGCCGTTAAATATCTGCATATTCTCTCCATCTGTCCCGAAATACACCATGGGCGTTGGATTGGTCCCCTTGCTGTACCATGCAAAATTCAGCTCAGTTTCCGCGCATCCCGGCGTCAGAGAAACCTGAGTAAAATCTGCTGCCATCTCATCCCAGCCCTCTACCCAGTCGCTCCATTCTCCGGTTCCTCTGACCACACTGGAGTCATTGTAGTGCGTAGTCGCCGCCCATGCCTGCCCCGCGCCCATTACCAGGGCACCTGCCAGGACAAAGGATATTGCTCTCTTCTTTTTCATAACTGCTTATCCCTCTTTCCTAGAATAAAACGACGGTTCAGGTAAGTTTCCGTCCGCTATCGCTCGGAACAGTTGTCCAAAACTGCCGCTTTTATTTTTAGTATAGACAGATAATGTAAAATCTTCCATCGGGGTTTTGTATGGTTTGTGTCAAATTTAGAGCCGGCCCGATAGCAGGAATGAATTTTCAAGCATGCTCTAGTACTCCACTCCCTCCCGCGCCCCAATCCCCTTCTCATACGGGTGCGGCACCGCCTCCATCCTCGTCACATAATCCCCCCGAGCCATAAGCTCCTTGGACGGGCCGCGCCCGGTGAGCACCACCTCCAGCCCCTCAGGCTTCCCGTCCAGGAGCGCCAGAAGCCGTTCTTCCCGCACCAGCCCCGCTCTGCAGGCCCCCAGAACCTCGTCCAGCACTAAAAGATCCGCACCTTTCTCCCCCTTTTTTCCGTCATCCGTTTTTCCATTTTTCTCTGCGCCCTTCCCGGCGCGCTCCCCCCCGGGCAGTTCCCGGGCCAGATCCCAGGCCTCTTCCAAAAGATCCCCGTAATAGACCCTCGCCTCCTGCCGCTCCCTATCGGTCATATTCCAGGTAAATCCAAAAGATTTCCTGCAGGGGAGCAGCGTGATGCCCGGAATCCCTAAAAGCACCCCCACTTCTCCGGAATCGTCATTTTTTAAAAAACGGGCCATCACCACCTGCTTTCCCCGGCCTACAGCCCGGATGGCCAGCCCGATAGCCGCCGTGGTTTTCCCCTTGCCGTCGCCGCAGTAGATGTGTATCAGTCCTTTCATTCCAATGCCTCCTGTGCGAATCGTGATATAGTCTGCTTCTTGTGACAGCGCTCCCTGGCATAAAAGATGTGGAGCCGTTCCTTGGCCCTGGTCATGGCCACGTAGAACATCCGCCGCTCCTCCTCCATCTCCGCGTCCAGCACTGCCTTTCTGTGGGGCGTGATGCCCTCATTGGCATCCAGAATGTAGACCACCTGAAATTCCAGCCCCTTGCTGCTGTGCATGGTCATCAGGTTCACCCCTTTCGCCTGCTCTCCCTGCCGCTCCCTCTGCTTTAGAAGCTGCTCTTTATAGGCATCCATGTGGGCAAACCAGGCCTCACAGTCCGCAAATTCCGCCCCGCTCTCCTGGAGGGCGTCCAGCACCTGGAATAAGTCCTCCTCCGAGATCTGGCGCTGCCTGGCATACTCCCGCAGATAATCATCGTATCCCACTGCCTTTCGGATATAGTTCACCGCCCCGGCCGGAGCCATATTTTTCATCACCGAAAGATCGTACTGGAGCTGCTCGATCCGGTCCATCATCCATGCCTTATCCTGGTAAAATGCCTTCACCCGCTCCCAATCCACCTGTTCGCTCTCCAGGGCCTCCCGGCTTATGTAGCGCACCGGACGGTTGATAATCTGCAGCAGGTTTTTCCGGGACGTATCTCCTCTGGCCGCCCGGATATAGGAAATAATGTTCCTCGCAATCCAGTGGTCATACAAATTGGGCAGGCTGTCGCGCATGCAGAAGGGAATATTGTATTCCATAAGCTTAGATATGAGAAGCCTCGGCCCTGCGTTTGTCCGGTAAATCACCGCCATATCCTGGTAGGGTATCCCCATAGCCGCATAGTCTGCCAGCTCCCTCGCAATGGTCAGGTTCTCCTCCCCTGCCTCCTTAAAGGCCCGCAGATCCACCGCCCGTCCCGGCCCCCGGGCTGCCCGAATCTCCTTGGAAAACCGGGTCTTGTTGTGGGAAATGAGCCGCCCCGCCGCCTCCACAATAGGCGCCCGCGAACGATAGTTCGTCCCCAAAAGGATCCGGGCCGCCCCCGGGTAATCCTTCTCAAATCCCAGCATAAGCTCCGGCTTTGCCCCCCGGAACCGGTAGATGGACTGGTCGTCATCCCCTACGATAAAGAGATTGTTCTGAGGCAGAGCCAGCATCTTCACAATCTCATACTGAAGGCGGTTGATATCCTGGAACTCATCCACCAGGATATACTTGTATTTTTCCTGCCAGGCAGCCAAAATATCCTTCCTCTGAACAAACAATTCATAGCACATGGAAAGCATATCGTCGAAATCCAGAAGGTGTCTGCTGCGAAGTTTTGCCTCATACCCCTCATACATCCTGCAAAATATTTCCCGGGAGCAGCTTTTGGGATAGTAGTGCTCCAAGCACATGCCCTCCCCCTTCACAGCGCTGATCTCACTTAGAATCGAGCGCACCAGCTCCGCCTCGTCCTCACTCTCCAGTTCAGTCCTGTCCAGCATCTCCCGGACAAACTGGATTCTCTGCTCCTCCCGCACAATATCCGATGCTTGGTACCGATAGGCCAGCTTGAGGATAAGAAAAAAGACGGAGTGGAAGGTGCCGAACGACACCCTTCCTCCGCCTCGGGGAACCAACCGCTCATACCGCTCCCGCATCTCCCGGGCTGCGGCCCTGGTAAATGTAATCACCAGGATGCCGGAAGGATCCACCCCGGCCTTCTCCGTCAGATAGCGGATCCGGTTGGTGATGACCGTGGTCTTTCCGGAGCCGGGCCCGGCGAGCACGATGGCCGGGCCCTCCTTATGCCGGATTGCCTTCTTTTGTCCCTCGTCAAATGCCATAGGCGCTCCGGATCTTCTCAATCCCTTTGCGGATGCGCGCCAGGGATTCTTCCTTCCCAAGCACCTCCATAATCTCCGTGGCTCCCGCCGGGGTCATCTGCTTTCCGGACACTGCGGTGCGGATAGGCCACATCACAAAGCCCGTCTTCACCCCTGTGTCGCTCACATACTGGGACAGGCGCGCGTAAAGGGCGTCATTGGAAAAATCATCCTGGGCCTCCAAAATAGGCAGCACGTCCTCCAAAACCTTTAAGGACTTCTCCCCGTCGGTCTTCATCTTCTTGTGGGTGTACATGGACACATCATACTCCGGAAGCTCCTCAAAGAAATCAATGTGCCCCGCGATGTCCGGGAACACTTCGATGCGGGTCTTCACCATGGCCGCAATCTTTTTGAGATCCAGATCCTTCTTGATCACCGCCCGGATATAAGGTTCCGCTTTAGCGTAAAATGCGTCAAAGTCCATGGCTTTCATATACTCCCCATTCATCCAGCGAAGCTTTGTCATATCAAACACGGCCGGGGACTTGCTCATGCGGTGATAATCAAACTCCTTCACCATCTCCTCCAGGGAGAAAATCTCCCGGTTCCCCTCCGGGGACCATCCTAAAAGAGCTACATAGTTCACCACCGCCGGCGCCAGAAAGCCCTGGTCAATCAGATCCTCAAAGGAGGAATGGCCGCTCCGCTTGCTGAGCTTATGATGCTCCTCATCCGTAATCAGGGGGCAGTGGACGTAAACCGGCACCTCCCAGCCAAAGGCATCATAGAGGCGGTTGTACTTGGGGGATGAGGAAAGATATTCATTTCCCCGCACCACATGGGTGATGCCCATCAGATGGTCGTCCACCACATTGGCAAAATTGTAGGTGGGATAGCCGTCGGACTTGATGAGCACCATGTCATCCAGTTCGGAGTTGTCCACTGTGATGTCCCCGTAAATCTCGTCGTGGAAGGTGGTTGTCCCGGTGGTGGGATTGTTCTGCCGGATGACGAAGGGCATCCCTGCCGCCAGGTTAGCCTCCACCTCCTCCTTTGACAGGTGCAGGCAGTGCTTGTCGTAAGCCATGATCTCCTCGCCGTTCACCGTCTTTTTTAAAGAGTTTAAGCGCTCCTGGGTGCAGAAGCAGTAATACGCTTCCCCCTTCTCCACCAGCTTCTTGGCGTACTCCATGTAGATGCCGGCAGCCTGGCGCTCACTCTGAACATAGGGCCCAAAACCCCCGTCCTTGTCCGGCCCCTCATCGTGCACCAGCCCGGTATCCTCCAGGGTCTTATAGATAATCTCTACAGCCCCCTCCACATACCGCTCCTGGTCCGTATCCTCAATCCGAAGGAGGAAATCCCCTCCCGCATGCTTTGCAATCAGATAAGCATACAGCGCCGTCCGCAGATTTCCCACGTGCATCCGGCCCGTGGGGCTTGGCGCGTACCTTGTTCTCACTCTGGTCATTGTGCGTAATTCTCCTATAAATATTTTTGCGGCAGTCCCGGACTGCCATTTCAACCATTATATAGCGAAGCATGGGAAAATACAAGAAAAATTGAACGAAATAGCTATGCAATTCATTCCTTCACATAGGGGCTTCCCAAGCTGTTTATCAGATCAATAAAATACCGGGCCGTATCTTCCCGGATCTCAATCACATGGAGCAAATCCGTCTTACCGTCCTGATAGCGGATATAATAGAGTTTCCCATTATTGATGCAAAGCCGGTTTCCGGCCATCGTCTGAAAACAGCCGTCGTTGCTCATCCGGTAGAAAGACACGTAGTAAAAATCTTCCGCCTTCGGGAATGGGTCTGCCTCCAGCGAGGCCCCCAGCATCCGCTCCTCCCGGTCAAAGGGGTGGTTGCTTTTCCCCTCAATTTGTTCCGTCAATGCGTCGAACTGCTCTGTGTCCATATCCGGAATGGGATGGACATCGGCCCTCCTGCTTCCAGGCACCTGGTCCGGACTGATATCACAGTAATAGGTATAGTTTTCCGGGTCGTTGTAATAGTCCCGCGCCTGCTCCCACTGGGAGTCCAGGCAATACAGTTCCCCGTTGGCCGTGTCCCCGATAATGGCGTGGAGACAGTCAAAGGGGCCAGCCTGGGCGCGGTGAAAGGAAACGCGGTTGATCTCGTACCTCTCGTCCGTGCATTCTACACCGTCAACCACAAATAATTCGTCCGGGTAGAACCCGGTCCGGTAGGTTTCCCCTTCCACTTCCACTGTCTCCGGCACATACTTGGAGGGAATCAGTATGTAGTCCAGCCACCCTGTCCTGCCCAGGCATCCGGTGAGTGAAAGCGGAAAAACCGCCAAAAAAACGGCGGCAGCCGCTTTCCAAAGCCCCCGCCTCCACCGGACCTTCCCTTCCTTTCCCATTTTCATAAAATCCTTTTCCTTTCTTCTGTGCTGCTTTGCGGTGATGTCAGATTGTACTGCTTGTCCGGTTTCATTCTCTTTTTGCCCGTCCTTTTCTATTTTTGTGCGTTTTCCCCGTTGACGTCAGACAGCGACTTTTTCAGCCCGCTGGTATCGCCGCCGATCTCCACTGTAATGCCCTTGATCTGGCTTTCCATGTGTCACCACTTCCTGAAAAAATAAAAAACCTGGATCATTCCAAGCAGTAAATCATATTTTGTAATATTAAAGCTTGCTATTAGCACACGATAGTGTTATAATTAAATCAAATAGAACACAGAAAGGAGAGGTTTCTATGGCTCTGACAACTTTAACCGCAAGGGTAGACCAGAAAGACAAAGCTGACTTTGATAAGTTCTGCTCCAATGTCGGATTAAATACGTCCACCGCGATCAATCTTTTTGTGAAAGCAGTTTTACGCGAAAAGCGTATCCCGTTTGAAATCGCCCAGGCTCCCGATCCGTTTT
>CALWBS010000165.1 GCA_944376135.1 uncultured Enterocloster sp. | reverse complement strand
ATGGTATCCAAAAGGTCGTATCCGTCCAAACTCAGGAAATCAATAATATCGTGAATGGGCTCTGCTTTCAGCACATAAACTGTGGTTGTATCCTTGTCATAATGATCCTCATTGATCATATTCCACTGGGCCAGCGAGGGCTCCTCCGCAAAGCAGTATGTAAACTCCGCCTGGGACGCAATGCAGTCCAAGTCACACACGCCGGGAACGGAGCGGAATACATTCATCACAACCAGGTTCACTGCGCGCCCAATGGTTGCATTCATAGGCCAGCCCGGTCCCTGGCATCCCTGCTTGCCGGAGATTCCAATCTCCTGGGCAATGGGGCCGGACACCAATACCAGATTCCCGCCTGGATGGGAGGTAGTAACGGACTGGTTTAAGTTGTACAGCGGGCTGTTTAATGCCTTAAATGCTGCAATCAGAATCGGCATTGCCTTTGGCACGCATCCTGCCATCACCGCCGCGATGGCCACATCCTTTACCGTCACGGTACGGCCGCTGGGACCGCTGGGATCGCACAGAACCATATCTTCATCAAAGGGGCAGTATTCCAGCATGGCCTCATAGCGCCGTCTGGTAGGCGGTATGATGGGAAGGCCGTCGCTGATATGCATCTCATTGAAATAGGCGTTGATCTCCTCCATGTAGGCGCCGGGTTCTTTGCTCTTTTCTTCATCCGCCTCGATCGCAAATGGAAGAAGACCGTCCTTCGCCGGAGCTACCTTATCAATCTTGAAATCAATATGGGCAAGCTTTTCCAGCTCCTCGCCGTTGGTGGTCAGGGACTTGATAATGTAATCCCACTTGAGATCCACCTGTTCAGCTACTTCCTCTACTGTGCTGGCCTGGTAAATGTCTACGGAGCACAGACAAAGATGACCTGCGCGGTACACGCCTACGCCCTCAGTGATAGCTGTTCCTGGAGGTGCTGTCATATAAACAGTGGGAATCCCCAGCTTTTCCAGCGCAATTGTTACCACTGTGGTGGAGGAAGAAGTTCCCATATCCCCAAACGCCACAATCGCCGCTGTAGGTTTTTCCTCTGCCAGCATCTGTGCATACTCATACAGTTTCTTAGCATCCTTCCCGCGGACTGTCTCCGTGTATTCTACAAAATTGGTAATGCCCAATTCCGCAAAATGCTCCTTAATCCGGTCAAATACCGTATAATAATTGCAGAAGCCCAGCTTCGTGTTATTATAAAACAGAATTTTCCCATTTCTCAGCTCATCTAAGCTCACGCGCTTAGCGAGCTTGATCACTTCTCTCTCCTGAAATCCTCTGGGGTCCAACAGGGCATTCAATTTCATCTGGCATTCTCCTTTCATTCATATGGTGGTAATCGCTTTTCTGACAAACCGGCCGCAATTTGTGCATTAAGCATATAAAAACTATTATTTTCTATCTATTTTTAATTATATTTATTTAGTTTATTTTAAGCAATTCAATTTAATTGTGTATAATTTCCTTTTTTCGAATAGTATATTTAATTTTTATATGCGTTTTCAATATTAGTTGTTATCTGTAAAAAAATGGGATATTTTTTGAAATTTTTATAAAATTAGAGCATTTAAATAGGACAGCACAGCTTTGCAGCCATACTGTCCTATAGGAATTCATTCGATTCTATTAAGATACTCTCCTCCGAACCTCGTCTTTCCTGTATTTACACCCGCATTCTCCTTTCCTGCAGTGTCCGGGCCTGCAGGGCGAAAAGATCACCGCACAGAACATCCTGCTCCCTTTTCGACATATTTATAAATCTGCATCCGTATTCGGCCTTGGAAAAGGGGGCCGTCTTATCGACCGCCTCCCGCCGCACCACGCTGCAGCGAATACTGTAGACCGCTCCTTCCGGCAGAAGACGTACATTTGAAAGAGTTATTTCATCGTTTAAGGCGTAGATGGCGTGACTCTGAAAACAGACTCCGCTCAAGCTGATATCCACCAGGGCGCATGACTGATTGACATACTCGCCTTTCCGGCACACGCTTCCCGGCACCTGCACAGGCAAACGGAAATTCTTTCGGCTTTCCGTATATTTCAGCTCATCCTCCGGGCGCACATAGCAGACGTCCCGTCCGCACGGCAGCAGCGTCCCGTAGATCAGCGTAACCTTCCCCCGGGCTGCGGCAGGACGCACCAAAAGCTTTACGCAGGTTCCATGAAGAATCTCTCTCGGTATTTCCTTTCCCCTGCGGGGGTGAACTGAAAGCTGATCTCTCCTTTCATCATACGTTCCCAAGCTTCCCGCAAACAGCAGCGTATTATTCAGCGACATGACCTCACACATGGATCCGCAGTTTTTCACGGCGGCAGTCCGAGCATGCAGAGCTTTATGGCTCATGTTCCGTGAATTCCTTTCCATTTTCCCCCTCCTTTTCCGGCCATCTTGCATAATTTTATTCTATCATTGATTTCCCCAGCAGGCAAGCGCATTCGCAGTTTTCATTTTAATCGTGTCCCCATACTCTCCGCCCGCACCTCGATCAGCTCCCCCGCGATGCTCACCGCGATTTCCGCCGGCGTCTCGGCCAGAATCCGCGTCCCGATGGGCATATGGCAGAACATTATCTCCTCCTCGGAAAATCCATCAGCCATGAGCTTTTCCGTGCTCACCTTGATCTTGTTGCGGCTGCCCATCACCCCGATATACCGGGGTTTTAAAGCCAGAGCCTGTCTCTGCACATAATAGTCGAACTGATGACCTCGGGTCATAATGCACACATAGTCCCGGTCAGTGATGGTGAGATAGTCAGAAATCCGTTCCATATCCCCCACGACGGTCGCAGCAGCCTGGGGAAACGTCTCCGGGTTGGCAAATTCCTTCCTGTCATCCATGACCACGCAGCGAAAACCCACATGGGCGAGAAGGGGAACCAGCTCCTGGGCCACATGTCCCCCGCCGAACACATATACCGTGCCGGCCTGTACCAGAGGTTCGATGTAATACTTTCTCCCTCCTGCCTCCCTCTGAACGGCCTTCACCCCAAAGTTCACGTCCATCTCCGCCGGAAGTGTCAGGCCTACGGTCTCTCCCTTCCGGTAAAGCCCCATTTTCCAGCAGGTCTCATCCGTGATGTCCAGAAGGAGCCAGCTGTCCTCGTCCCGTCCCAGGGCCTCCCGGATTTTTCCGCAAATTTCCCCAAATTCCCTGTCCGCCGGGTTCACATACTGAAAATACACGGTCACATCCCCGCCGCAGACCATGCCGATGTCCGCCACCTGATTTCTTGTGAGAGTAAATCCCTTGGTATAAGAAGCCTTCTTTTCAATGGCTTCCTGGGCAGTCTGCATAGCCCTGTACTCTACGGCCCCTCCGCCGACAGTTCCGCACAAAATCCCTTCCCGGCTCACCAGCATGCGGGATCCTGCGCCCCGGGGCGTAGAACCTGAGCTTGCGATAATGGTCACCAGGACCGTCTCCTCTCCGCGCTCCATACATTCCTGCAGCTTTGCAAATAATTCTTTCATGAATGATCATCCTCCCTCTCCGTTTTTTCCTCTGCTGTTTTTTTCCCTGCTCTTCCCCCATCGGCCGCAGCGCCTGATTGGCCTTCCGCATACTCCGGAAAATACGTTTCGAACAGCCGTTTTCCCTCCCGCCGCAGCGCCTGCTCCATATCCAGATAGCGGGAAAGAAACTCCTTTGACTGAGCGGTGAGCTGGGAAAATCCGCCCTCCGCGCCGCCAGAGCGGGTCACAAGGAAGGGAAATCCCAGCTGTTTTTCCGCTGTCCGCAGCATGCTCCACCCCTTGGTGTAGGACATGTGCATCTGCCGGCAGGCCGTCTGCATGGAGCCGGTGTGATCGATCAATGCAAGAAACTGCGCCATAAACGGACCAAAAAATTCTTCATTGCGCTCAAGCCCCAGCTGTATCTGGGGATGGACGCCGATCCGCCCCCCTTCTATCGCCGGTTTGGTACAGTCATCCTGATTGTCTACCGCCAGAATAATTCCTTCATCTTCTACGGCAATTTCGCAGATAAGCCCCTGCAGCTGTGGCTGTTCCAAGGCCCCGCGGAGCCCAAACTTGCCTTTAAAAGCTGTCAGAGCGGGGATCAGGCTGTTCGACACCAAAATGGGGTGTCCCCTCCGTCCGCCTAACACCGGACAGACCACCAGCGCCTCCTCCTCCATCATACGCCTTACCGTGACCGGCAGAAACATAGGGAATTTGGCGGGCAGAATAAATACCCGGTCACAGAGGTCCTCCATATATTCCAGTCCCATACATATGCTGTCAAACATCTGGGTATGTCCATATTCTTCATTGCGCAGACAGATTACCCGCAGCTTGGCAATATGCTTTTCCAGCTCATCTCCCCGTTTTCCCGTGACCACCACCACCGGATCAATCCCCGCCTGCTTCATGGTGATAATAATACGGCGGATCACCGTGCTGTCTCCCACGGGCAGCATTGGGCGGAACGCTTCGGCATCCGTCTCATTGCCCGCCGCCACGATCAATGCCCCTGTTTTCATTCCTGCTCCTTTCTGCATCAAATCGTTCCTACTCCACTTCCCCTTTTAAGAGCATCAGTGCGGATGGGGAAATCCGCAGCCAATCCGGCACCACATCTACCGGGCTGTGCATGTGGATGCTCTTTTCCCGTTTCCACCAGAGGCCATTTTCCAGGGTAATATACCACTCAAAAGGCATCTCCGAAATCCTGGGCGTACCCACAGGTATGAGATTCGCGTCCGGCCTCCCTTCCCACTCCTTGGCCTCGGCCTGGGAGAGAGGCTCAAAATCATGGGCGCGGATACCCACCGCCGTGATATCATCCCCCACCGGCTGTTCCGCCAAGAGCTCCAATCCGCCCCAGTCCAAGGCCCGGATATGCCCTCCGCCCAGCCGCTCAATCCGTGAAATGTTCTTGCATCCCGTAAATCGGGCTGCCTTGCAGGTAACAGGGTTCTGGAAAAGCTCCTTGGTATTCCCCCCCGCCATGATGCTTCCCTGGTCCATAAGAAGCATGGTGCCGCAGAGCTGGTACGCTTCGTCCCTGTCATGGGTCACCAGGATGGATATGCCGTCGTACTCCTTTAACATCTCCAAAAGCTCTAAGCGGAGCTTTTCCCGCAGATGGGTGTCCATAGCGGAAAAGGGCTCGTCAAAGAGCACAACCTCGGGCTCATAGGCCATAATCCGCGCCAGGGCCACGCGCTGCTGCTGGCCCCCGGAGAGCTGGACAGGATACCGTTTTTCCAGCCCTGTAAGCCGAAAACGCTCCGCCATCTCACCGGCCTTTTTGCGGATGGCCTCGGGGGACAGGATGGCAGGCCTGCGGCCTCCCACCGCCTTCTTTGCCCATTTTCCTTTGAGTCCTGTCATGATATTCTCCTCAACGGTCATGTTGGGGAAAAGGGCATAGTTCTGAAAGAGATATCCCACCCGGCGGGCCTGGGGACTCTCGTTGATTTTTAAAGAAGAGTCAAAGAGAACTCTCCCGCCCGCTGCCTCCCCCTGGGCATATTGAAGAGCAATGCGCCCCGTATCCGGCGTGATGATGCCTGCTATGGATTTTAACGTCATGCTCTTTCCGCAGCCCGAGGGCCCTAGGATACCCATGCACCCCCGGCCTGCCTCAAACTTCATATGCAGGGAAAACTCCCGGAGCTTCTTTTTAATCTCCACGCCCAGATGAAGATTTTTCTCTCTGTCAATAGCCATTCCTGTGCCCTCCTGCTCTGTATGCCGCCACATTCATCAGCACAATGGAGATAAACGCAATCACCACAATCACCAGCACATACGAATAAGCGGAATCCATATTTCCCGCAGCCACCTCGGAGTAGACCGCCATGGGGAGGGTTCGTGTCTTCCCCGCGATATTTCCCGCAATCATGGCCGTAGCTCCGAACTCTCCCAGCCCTCTTGCAAAGGCCAGTACGCCGCCGCTGACCACGCCTGGGATGGCATTTGCAAAAAGAACTTTCCAAAAGATGGCCCATTCCCCCATCCCCAGGGTGCGGGCCGCATCCACCAGATTCGGGTCTACCTGCTCAAATGCACCCCTGGCAGACCGGTACATCAGAGGAAAAGACATCGTCACTGCCGCGATGACAGTCGCTCCCCAGGAAAAAGCGATTTTAATGCTGAAATAATCAATGAAAAACTGGCCGATGGGCCGCTTTACCCCGAACAGATACAATAGGAAAAAGCCCGCCACCGTAGGAGGCAGAACCAGGGGCAGCGTGAGAATTCCGTCACAGATGTTTTTCCATACCTGGCTGCGGATGCTTACTACCCCCCAGGCAGCAAATATCCCTAGGAAAAATGTAATGAAAATAGACAGGCTGGCTGTCTTCATTGAAATAAATACCGGGGACCAGTCCACGTTTACCTCCCTTCCGGGCCAAAGGGCCGGAACCCGTCTCCGGAGCCCGGCCCTTGTACCCAAATTCTATTTACTCACCTGCGGAAAATCCATAAGATTCAAACACAGCCATCGCCTCGTCCGTCTTTAAGAAATCGACAAAGGCATTGGCCTCATCCGGATGCGCGGAGTTTGCAACAACAGCTACGGGATAGATAACCGGCTCGGCCAGGCTTCCCTCCGGAGCCTCTGCAATCACGGTAACCTGATCCGCCATGCTGGCCGCATCCGTTGCGTACACAATCCCTGCATCTGCGCTGGCAGCCGCCACCTGGTTGAGCACCTCGGTCACATTGGTTCCAAAGCTTACCTTATCCTGGATGGAATCCCAGATCCCTAAGTTGGTCAGCGCCTCCTCGGCGTACTGGCCTGCCGGAACACTGGCCGGATCTCCCAGAGCGATGGACTCTGCCTTCGTGATGTCCTCAAAAGCCGTAAGGCCCAGCTCGCTGGATGCAGGTACAATCAGCACAATCTTATTCTCAAGAAGATTGGTGATGGTGTCTGAGGCAATCAGTCCCTCGTCGTTCAGCGCGTTCATCTGGGTGGTCGCCGCGGACATAAATACATCCGCCTCAAGGCCCTCCTCAATCTGTGTCTGAAGCTTGCCTGAGCTGTCGTAAGTTCCCGTCACGATGATGTTTGGATGCTGCTCCTGAAACATGGGAATCAGCTCCTCCTCATAGGCATTCTTCAGGCTGGCTGCAGCGGCTACCAGGATTTCCACCTGCTCGCCGGAGGCCTCCGCCTCAGTCTCTGCCTCGCTGGTCTCCTTTGCGCTCTCTGCCGCAGTCTCTTCCGCCGCAGTCTCCTCTGCAGTTGTCTCGGCAGCGGCTGTCTGTGCGGCCGCAGTCTCCTCCGCCTGGCTGGAACAGCCGGCCAGCATGCCTGCGGCCATCATGGCCGCCATGATGATAGAGATACTTTTTTTCATCTGAATACTGCTCCTTTTTAAACCTATTATATAAAAGTCCCGCATTTTTTCCCGTCATGCCTAGGATTTAGACGGAAATAAAAATCCGCACATCAGCGCGTACCCGGGGCTTTCATACCGCATTCACTGCCGCGCGCACTCTGAAGCGCTTCCCCGCAGAATCGCAAGTCCATGTCCCAGCCCTTCCAGAATAAAGCCCAGACTCTCCCGCACCGCTTTGGGGCTTCCGGGAAGATTTATAATCAATGTTTTCTTCCGTATGACAGATACGCCCCGGCTTAACATCGCTCTGCTTGTCACAGCCATGGACTGGCTGCGGATCGCCTCCGCGATTCCCGGCGCGTTCCGGTCCGCCACTGCAAGGGTGGCCTCAGGCGTCTGGTCCCGCATGGCAAATCCCGTTCCCCCGCTGGTGAGGATCAAATCCACCTGACGGCTGTCCGCCAAACGGATCAGCTGGGTTTTTAACTGTCCCGGCTCGTCCGGGAGAAGAAGAGTTTCCACCACCTCATAGCCCGCCTCCTGCAGCATCTCGGCCGCTGCCGGGCCGCTCTCATCCTTTCTCTCCCCTCTGGCCCCCTTATCACTCAGGGTTATAACCGCTGCGGTAAACGGCCGGTCCGGGGCCGGTGCCTCCGCCCGCATGATATCTCCGGGACGTATAACGCCTTCCCGTATCACCTTGGCAAACACGCCTTCCCGGGGCATAATGCACTCTCCCATCCGCTTATAGATGGCACAGTGGCTATGACACTCCTTCCCAATCTGGGTCATCTCCAAAATTACATTTCCCGCATACAGCCTGGTTCCCACCGGCAAAGAACGGAAGTCGATTCCCTCCACCACCAGGTTTTCCCCGAAGGCGCCGTCCTTCACCCCGGCGCCCCGGCTGTTGAATTCCTCCACCTTGTCATAGGAAAGAAGGCTCACCTGCCGATGCCAATTTCCCCCATGGGCATCGCCCTCAATGCCGAAATCCACAAGAAAATGCCCTTCGGGAACAGCCTCCTTTTCTGTGCCCCTGGCTCTGCTGATGCAGACCGCGCGCACAACCCCCTTCGGATATTCCGTTGTTCCTGATATCTCTGTTCTCTCTATCTCTCCCATCGCTCGCTTTTCATCCTCCGATCGCAATCATATCAGCGCCCTCTGTGATATCCTGGGGCCGCTCAAAACAATGGGCCTTGGGCTTGCGGCTGACCGCGGCCTCCATAGCCTCCCGCAGCCGGCGCTGCAGCGCCGGATCTGCCGGCGACATCCCCGCCGGCCACAGATAATGCATCTCCCCTGCCGGCCGATTCTTTCCCTCCCGAAGAATCGCTCTCAGATCCACTCCATCCTCATAGCAGAGACATGTCTTCAGATATCCCTGAGAAGTCAGCCGGATTCGGTTGCAGTCCGCACAGAACTTTCCGTGCATTGCGCTGATAAAACCCACGCTCCCCTTAAATCCGGGAATCCTCCAATACACCGCGGGCCCATATCCATGCCGGCGGCTGTCCGGCTCCATATCCGGATACACCGCATGCATTTTTTCAAACAGCTCCCTGTGATCTACCGAGGGAAATCCTTTCCCATGTCCAATGGGCATCATCTCTATAAACCGTACATCGACCGGGAGCTCTTTTCCCAATTTTACAAGCGCCTGCCAATTTTCATCGCCCAAATCCAGAGATACCGCGTTGATCTTTACGGGAATCCCCAGGGAAGCCGCCCGTCCAATGGCCTCCAGCACCTCGTCCAGACAGTCCCTTCCCGTAATCTGCCGGTACTGCTCCGGATCCAGGGTATCCAAGCTTACATTGATGCCGTCAATCCCCGCCTGCAGCAGCCTGTCCATGTATTCCTTCAGGAGAACCCCGTTGGTTGTCAGCGTCACCTTCTCAATTCCCGGAATCTTCTTCAGCCGTTCCACCAGACTGCAGCAGTCCCTGCGGACCAGTGGCTCTCCCCCGGTAACCTTCAAAAAGCGGACTCCCAAGCCGGCCGCACAGACGGCAGCCGCCTCGATCTCCTCCAGCGCCAGGATCTCCCAGCGAGGTACAGATTTCACCCCGTCTGGCATACAGTATCTGCACCTAAGATTGCACCTGTCCGTAATGGAGATACGCATATAATCAATGGTTCTTCCCCATTCGTCCTTCATGCTGTCCTCACGCCCCTCTCCCCGGGTTATGGAACTCCCCGCTCTTTCCTCCAGCCTTATACTCCAGATGGATACCGCTTATCTCCATCGTCTTGTCCACTGCCTTACACATATCATAAATGGTGAGAAGGGCCGTGCTCACCCCGGTGAGGGCCTCCATCTCCACACCGGTGCGCCCCGTTGTCTTGGCCCGGCACACCGCCTCGATTTCGCAGGTCTCTTTCTTTATCTCAAAATCCACGGTAAGCTTCGTGAGATTTAACAGATGACACAGAGGGATGAGCTCCGAGGTGCGCTTAGCGCCCATGATGCCCGCCACCCGGGCCACCCCCAGCACATCTCCTTTTTTCATGGTTCCCTCTTCCACCATCGCAAGGCACTCCGGACTCATAAAAATGCTTCCTCTGGCCACGGCCTCCCGCTTTGTCTCTTCCTTGCCGCCTACATCCACCATACGGGCATTGCCTGCCTCATCAAAATGCGTAAATTCCATCTCCCGCACCCCTTTACATGCCTTTTCCAAACCCGCAGTTGGGGAATGTACAGACCGGACAGTTCAGGCACAGCCCTCCCTGTCCCAGAGCGGCCAGCTCCTTTTCCGTCACCGGGTCATTGGCCATAACCCTGGGCAGAATCAGGTCAAAAATCGTCCGTTTGGAGTACATCACGCAGCCCGGAAGCCCCATAACCACCGGGGAATTCCCGTTCTTTTGGCCCTTCTCATAGTAAGCCAGAAGAAACATGGCTCCGGGAAGCACCGGTGCCCCATAGGATACAATACGGCTTCCGGTATTTTTGATCGCCAGAGGGGTACGGTCATCCGGGTCCACGCTCATGCCTCCCGTACAGACAACAATATCCGCTCCCTTTCCAATAAGCTCCAGAACGGCAGCCGTCACCTTCTTGTCATCATCATCCAGCGTCACATGCCCGATGAGTTCCGTATCGTACTCAGCAAATTTTTCCAGAATCACCGGTGTAAAGGTATCCTTGATGCGGCCGGAGTAAACCTCATTTCCCGTGGTCACAATCCCGACTTTTTTATGTACAAAGGGGAGAAGACGCAAAATCGGCTTTCCGCCGGTGATATCCATCGCCTGCTTCCTGGCTGCCTCCATCTTCTCCTCCTCGATCACAAGGGGGATGATTCGGGTTCCTGCCAGCTTGTCCCCTTGCTTCACGCCAAAATTCCCGTGACGGGTAGCTATCATCATCTGACCAAATCCGTTAACCGCCTTAAGCGCCTCATTGTCCACCTTAAAAAGCCCGCTGCAGGCAGCACTCAGCTCAATTTTCCCCTCTTTTGCCTGGGAACGTTCCATATGGTCCCCTCCGCACATGGCACAGAGAATCTCCGCCGCATCATTCTCGTGGAGCATTCCCTCCTCTTTTTCCCAGACGTACAGCCACTCTTTGCCTACACTCAGGAGCACCGGTATATCTTCTTCCGTGACCACATGTCCCTTGCGGAATACCGCATCCTTGGTCACTCCTTTGATAATCTGCGTAATATCGTGGCACAGAACGGTTCCCACTGCATCCACAGTCCTAATCTGCTTCATGTCTTCATTCCTCCACCGTTATTAAGTCAAAAAAATAACGCTCTCTCAATTAAGATAGCACGTTTTCCCCTGTTTGTAAACTACTTGGAAGCAAAAAAAGGTCGGTCGACCCACTTTTTTGTAACAGTTCGGGCCGACGCCTCTTTTTATTTTTTTCTCTGCTCCGCAATTGCGATAAGCCGCTGAAACTCCTCGGGGGTATCCGCGTCCATATAGACCGTCTCATCCTCCACAGGAATCTCCGCCATAGGGACCGGCAGAGACTCCATCGCCTGCCGCAGACCTCCTTCCCCCTGATACAGACAGAGCATCCGGGCAAGCTCAGCAGAGAGCAGCACCGGATGCCCCGGGCGGCCTTTAAAAGTCGGGCGCACCAGCGGCGCATCCTCCTCCATGACCTGACGAATAATGGGCACGGACAAGAGAGGAGCATCCCCCGGAGTGATGAGGATGCGGCCGCATCTGCGGGCTGCCGCCTCGAGTCCCAGCTTTACAGAATCAAACATTTGGGTGGACGCATATGACGGGTTCTCCACAAACACCAGATCCTCCCCGGCGAAATGCGCGCGAAGATCTGACGCCCGGTATCCCACCACCAGAAAAACAGGGGAGGCCCCGGCTTTTTTAAGGCTTTTTACAACCCGCCGAATTACGGTCTCCCCCTGGAATTCCATAAGGGGCTTAAACTGCCCCATACGGGTGGACATTCCCGCGGCCAGCACCACTGCTCCCGCTGCCTTCATTTTCTGTCCTCCCCAAAGTGGTCCACAATTACCATCACGCTCTTTGCCTGAGCCACCAGCCGGTCCCCACAGCAGATGGTTCCCTCCAGACGCATAGAGCGGCCCTTTCCCACCTCCGTGACATGGGCCTCGCAGTCCAGTTCATCCCCCACATAGGCCGGGGATTTATAATCCATCTCCAGATGGGCGGTTACCACTTCGATCCCCAGGGAATAGGTGGCATGCGCCATCAAGTCATCCATAATAGACGCCAGAATTCCCCCGTGAAGCACATTGGTATAGCCCACAAAGTCCTCCTTCACTGTCCATTTGCACCAGGCTTTTTCTTTCCCCTCCTCAATCTTGGCATGCAGGCCAATTGGATTTGTGGGACCGCATACAAAGCAGTGTTTAAACTGTACCTTTTCCGTCATATATGTTCCCTTCTCTCTAACATTAGTCGGAATGCCTGCCGCCTGTTCGGCAGCAGGTATTCCGGTATGACGAACGCGTCCGCCGGGTCCTCACTCTGCGGCAGGCCCCTGCTTTTGAC
>CALWBS010000164.1 GCA_944376135.1 uncultured Enterocloster sp. | reverse complement strand
TATTCAGCCGAAATGAATCTCTTTAACTGTATAATTAAGAGAAGGAAATAAGCCCGCCAAAAGGCGAGCTTATTTAGAATGCTTGTTTATAGGTTATCGCTGAATTACGTTTTCAGGACAGCCCCTTTTTTTCTTACCTAAACTCCGCTTCCGAAAGATCCAACCGCTGGCTGCAGCGATTGTCCAGATCGGTTTCATTGTTTTCGAACACACACTGGCCAAAATCCAGGGTGAGTTCTGACGCAGGGACATTTTCCAGCAGCACGCCGGTGCCGTTCCCAGTGAAGAGATTGCCTGTAAAGCGGGTGTCGCTGGGACTGACATCGGTAGAGTTGTAATGGAGGCCGATGTCATTGTCCGTAAAGGCGCAGTCTGTTACATTGGCCCACACATTGCCGAATATCAGCAGGGCGGTTTTCCAGCCTGTAAAGGTACAATCCTTCGTCCAGAGCCGTCCCGCGGCGGAGACGGCAATGCCGTTTCCGTCTCCCTTAAAATCGATGCCGGTGAAATAGCTGATCAAACTGGCTCCCTGCCGCATCTGTATGCCTGCGGTGAAGGTGGTGCGGCTATTTTCAGATTCGGAGCCGGTCAGGTTAATAGAAGGACCGTGGAGGATCAGGGGTTCCGTGTAGGTGACAGCGGGCAAGGTAATGTTAACTTCATCGCGGTAGTCGATTTCCTCCGCAATCTCGTCGATGAGCGCCTGGAGGGCCTTGGAGTCGGACAGATCCGCATTGTCGGAGCTGTAGTTATGGATTCCGACTATGTAGAGGGACAGATCCGTCCCTAAGCGGATCGTGTCGCCGTTTTTCATGGAAATGATCCAATGAATTGTGGATAAGGTCGGGCTTTCCATGGAAAAATCGATCAGGGTTCCCATTGCGGCGTCCTTATTAAAATCCATGGGTTCCGGCTCAGAGCAAAAGATGGGGACTGAATATCCGGCGGGCTGCTCGATCTGAATCTGGACGGACTCCACCTTTTCCATAAAGGCCTTGGAGGCATCCCCTCCCGTGCCGCTTTGATTGATATAGAGCCAGCAGGGAGTACGGTAGGATTCCTCTCCGCCAATGTTGACTGCCAGCACAGGTTCAGGAGAATAGCGGCTGTCCAGCAGATGACTCAGGACAAGCTGATAAGAACCGTCTGAATCAGTATAGGTGACATCCCCCATTCCCTCGTATGATTTGGGCCGTGTATAGAAATAGAAGGCAGAGGACAAAAGAAGCACAGCCAAAAGAAGGCCCATTCCAGGCAGAAGCCGGAAAAACAGCTGCTTTGGAGGCTTTGCCTGTTTTCTCTGATTCAGACTTTTCGCGCAGTAGGGGCAGAAGGAAGCCTCTTTTGGGATGCGGGAGCCACAGGTTGGACAGTTTTTTTCCATTGGATTATCAAATCCTTTCTGACTTTTAGTCTTTAGAAATTTTGTGCTGCCTATTGAAAGACTGCCTGGGAAATGCTGACAGGCTGCTCGCAGCGGTTGACGATATCTGCTCCATTGCCTTTAAAAAGGCAGCCGCTGAAATCCATCATAAGATCCGCAGAAACCTTTTCCAGAAGAACGGCGGTGTCATTGTTTTGGAACGTATTTCCGGTAAAGCGTGTATCGCTGCCGAAACCGCCGCCGGCATTGTAGTGGAGCCCCGTTCTATTGTCTTCAAAGGTACAGTCGACAGCATTGACCCAGGTATCGCCGTAGGCCAGAATGGCGGTTTTCCAGCCGGTGAACCGGCAGTTTTCAGCCCATGCCCGGTTGGCGGTGGAAATGCCGACACCGCTTCCGCTGCCTGAAAAATCAATGTCTGTGAAATGGCTGATCCAGTTCTGATCTCCCTCCTGAGCCCGCATCTGGATTCCGGAGGCAAAGGTGGTCCGCTGTTCGCCGGAGCGTGAGCCGGTCAGGTTAAAGGCGCGGCCGGAAAGGATCAGAGGCTCCGTGTAGGTAATGGGGGGAAGCTGGATATTCACGATATCCTCTGGGCGGGTTTCGCGGGCCAGCTGGTCAATAAAAGCCTGAAGGGCCTTGGAATCGGACAAGTCCGTATTTTCGGAGTTGTAGTAATAGGTCTGGGTGGGGGTCACCGCAAGGGTGGAGCGAATGCGTATGGTATCTTTATTTGCCATGCGCAGGTTCCACACGAGCTCAATGGGATTGGCACTCCTCCTGCTGTAGTTGATGTAGCTTACCATAGCGACTCCGGGAAACTCATCGGCAGGCACAGGCTGGGAAGCCGTCACAGGGTGGGGGGAATCGGCGGGCTGTTCAATGAGAACCTCGCAGGAGGCAACCTTCTGCAAAAACATGCCGCTGACATCCAGCCCGGTATCACGATGGTTAATGTAGAGCCTTAAAGGAAAGCGATAGCTCTCCTGATCACCGGCGATCTGCGGGATCTTTGCCATGGGATAGTAGCGGTCGGTGCTTACATTGGAGAGAAGCTGGTAGGCGCCGTCGGAATCAGTGTAGGTGATTTCCCCCAGGCCGTCATAGGTTTTGGGACTGATACGAAACCAGATTCCCAGGGCCAGCACCGCTGCCAGGCAGCAAAGCAGGAGCTTTTGCAGGAGTCTCGCGGGAAAGGGCCGGGGAGGCTTATTTTTGCTGCGGCGGTTTATACTTTTGGCGCAGCGGGGACAGAACGCGGCTTCCTCTGGGAGAGGGGCGCCGCAGAAGGGACATGTTTTTTCCATCGGAACGGAACTCTCCTTTTCCGCGCTTTATAGATCGTCTAACAGGCGCAGTACATTTTTATAACGCTTGGAGGGGGTGACCTGGGTACAGCGGGTGACAATGCGTCCCCAGCGTCCGGAAACCAGCTGCTGGGAGGGATGCTTTCCGGTGAGCATCACATTGATCAGAATACCCAGGGAATAGATGTCTGAGCAGGCATCGGATTGGGAGAATCCATACTGCTCCGGCGCGGCAAAGCCGGTGGTTCCCAGCACATGGGTATCACTTTCGATCCCCTCTTTATGGAAACGGGCGGCATCGAAATCAATGAGCACCGCGTCATCGCCCCGCAGGATTATATTTTCCGGCTTGACGTCCCGGTGGACGGCTTTCATGGAATGGAGCACCCACAGGGCGCAGCAGAGCTGGCGGAGGACGCGGCGGGTTTCTTTAGGGGTAAAGAGGGCGTCCTGCAGCATCACGCCCATATTGTCTCCTTGGATATATTCCTCCAATACCAGATTTTCCTCTCCCTTCGACGCGACTTCGTAGATGATGGGAAGATTGGCGCATTCACAGCTTAAAAGCCGCTGGTAGACTTCTCCATTTCCCAGAAAAGAACGCAGAATAAATTTTTTGTCAGAGGCGCGGTGACGGACTAAGGTCACGGCGCTTCGCTCACTTTTTTTGAGCAGCTTTAAAGGCTCAAATTCCTGCTTTAAAGCATCAGCCAGCCAATCGTAATACATTGTATTTACCTCACGGGGAATAGCTGCCAAAACTATGCAGGCAGCATATTGGATTTTGCTGTAATATTTCGTAAAATTAAAATAATTGTCTTAAACTGTTAGGAATATTATATAAAATTATGCTGTGAGTGTCAAAAGGTATTTCGCCGTCCCTATGGCAGGACAAAGAAATCTGCTCAAAAGGCGAATGAGAGAAAAGAGGAAAAACTGCTGTGACGAAAACTGCGAAGACGATCTGTTATAACTGTTTTAAAGAATACCCGGACGTTCAGGAATCCCCCGGGGGCGGAGGCGCCTGTCCGTTCTGCGGCTTTGATATGGAGGAAAATGCAAAGAAATATCCGGTAGCCCTAAGGGCGGGAACCATGTTAAATAACCGCTATATCGTGGGCCGGGTGCTGGGGCAGGGTGGATTCGGCATCACCTATCTGGCCTGGGATACCCAGCTGTCCGCCAAGGTGGCTGTCAAGGAGTATATGCCGGGCGAGCTGGCCGGCCGAATTGACGGGACTTCGGTATCGGTCTTGTCGGACGACCGGAGCGAGAGCTTCGCCTACGGCGCGGAACGGTTTCAAGAGGAGGCCAGGACCCTTGCCAAGTTTATCGGGAATCCCAACATTGCGGCGGTCACCAGTTATTTTGACGAGAACGATACCTCCTACTTCGTCATGGACTACATCGAGGGGATCTCCTTTAAGACGTACATCGCCAATGCAGGTGGGAAGGTCAGTATACAGGAAGCCCTGGACGTGATGATCCCCGTGCTCCGTGCCCTGACGGCGGTTCACGCCGAGGGGTTCATCCACCGGGACGTAACCCCGGACAACATCTATATCACGAAGGACGGTATGGTGAAGCTTTTGGACTTCGGCTCCGCCCGGTACAGCATCGGGGATAAGTCCAAGAGCCTGGATGTGATTTTAAAGGTGGGCTATGCCCCTAAAGAGCAGTACATCCGCAGGAGCCGCCAGGGCCCCTACACGGACGTGTATTCCTGCGCGGCCTGCCTGTACGCGGCCGTCACCGGGTATCTGCCGCCGGAGTCTTTGGAGCGGCTGGACCATGACGAGCTGGTGCCGCCCTCTGCGGCAGGCGTGGAGATTCCCCTTTATCTGGAACGGGCCATCTTAAAGGGCCTGGCGGTGCAGCCCGAGGACCGGTTCCAGACAGCGGGAGAGTTTTTGGAAGCCCTGGAGAGCCAGCAGGTGGTGGAGGCTCCTGCGCCATTAAAGGAAGAAAAGACGGGCGGGAAGAAGGTAAGCCCCCTTATGGCCGGAGGAATCGCGGCAGCAGCAGCGGCGGTATTTATCCTGGGCTCTGTTTTTGGCGGCGGAGGCGGAAGGCAGTCAGGGGAAGGCAGCCCGAGGGAGATTTCCGGGGCGGCAGGAGAAAGAGATTCCGCAGGGGCTTTCGCGGCAGAGACAGGGGCCCCTAAGGTGACCATCGCGGGAACGGAATACAGTACGGATCTGGATAATTTGGATCTGTCGGGGCAGATCCTGACGGACGCGGATCCCGCCAGCCTGGGACAGATGTATAACCTGCAAAGCCTGACGCTGGACGGGAGCGGCGGGATTCCCGACCTGACGCCGCTGGCGGATCTGGACGCATTGGAGCGGCTGGTGATAGAGGAAGGCAAGCTGCAGGATTTGTCCCCTCTGTCGGGGCTGACCCAGCTGAGCGTGCTGAAGCTTTTGGCGGATGTCACGGCGGAGGATTTGACCTGGCTGAAAAATCTCACCAATCTCCAGGAGCTCAGGCTGGACAGCTATGGCCTGCAAAGCCTGCGGGGATTGGAGGACATGGTTCATCTGCAGAGTCTGGAAATTCGCGGGGACCTTGGCTGCCCGTTTGTGCAGGATCTGTCGCCCTTGTCCGGGCTGACGGAGCTAAAGACGCGGACAATTAGCGTCAACGGACAGCGCTATGACACGGATTTCGCATCTCTCTCGGGCCTGACCCAGATGGAAAGCCTGGATGTTCCGGGGGGCGACGGGACAAAGGGCCTTGATTTGACGCCCCTGGCGGGGATGAAGAACCTTCAGATTTTGAGAACCGGGTGCAATATAATCGACTTGTCGCCTCTAGCTGGGCTCACTCAGCTGCGGGAACTGGAACTGGATCAGGGCGGTTTTGGAGCCACTTCGGATAATGTAGAGTATGACAGCCTGGAACCCCTTGCGGGGCTTACAAACCTGCAGTACCTTACCATTCGAAATAAGCATGTGAGCGACCTCTCCCCCTTATCGGGACTGACGAACCTTCAGTCGCTGACGATTTACAATGGAAGCTCCATAACGGATGTGACGCCGCTTGCCGCCCTTCCGAACCTGAAAAGCCTGTCGATATCGGCGGGCCCGCAGGAGATTGATACCTCGGCGTTAAGCCATGTGCCCGATCTCACAGTAAATTAGAGCGAGCCCGCGAAACGGACAGAAAAATCAGATGCGGCATAGATTGCGTGCGGCATACCGAAAGGGGAGGCGTTTTCAAAATGTCCATAAAAGAAAAGAAGATTTGCTACAACTGCTTTAAAGAACGACCGGACCTCTCGGAAAATCCTGATGGCAAGGGTCCCTGTCCTTACTGCGGCTTCGACCTGGAGGCAAACCAGGAGGAATACCCCACGGCCTTAAAAGCCGGAACCGTCTTAAATAAGCGGTATATTGCGGGGCGGGTGCTGGGCCAGGGCGGATTTGGCATTACCTACATTGCCTGGGACGACAGTCTGAAGGCCAAGGTGGCGGTGAAGGAATATATGCCCGGCGAGCTGGCCGACCGATTGAAGGATCAGACCGTTTGTGTGCTGTCGGAAAATCGGCAGGAGGCCTTTGCCTACGGCCTGGAACGGTTCCAGGAGGAGGCCCGTACCCTGGCAAAGTTCATGGGCCAGCCGAATATCGCGGGAGTGACGGATTTCTTTGACGAAAACGGCACTTCCTATTTTGTGATGGACTACATCGAGGGCATTTCCTTTAAGACCTATATCGCGAATGCGGGCGGGCGGGTCAGCGCGCAGGAGGCCCTGGATGTGATGATTCCGGTGCTGCGGGCCCTGACAGCGGTTCACAGCGAGGGCCTGATCCACCGGGATGTGACGCCGGACAACATTTATATCACAAAGGATGGGAACGTAAAGCTCTTGGACTTTGGCTCCGCGCGCTACAGCCTGGGAGATAAGTCAAAGAGTCTGGATGTTATCCTGAAAGTGGGCTACGCCCCCAAGGAGCAGTACATCCGCCGGGGCCGCCAGGGCCCCTACACGGATGTGTACTCCTGCGCCGCCTGCCTGTACGCGGCCATAACCGGATATCTGCCGCCGGAGTCCCTGGAGCGGCTGGATCACGATGAGCTGGTGCCGCCCTCTGCGGCAGGAGTGAAGATTCCGCTGTATCTGGAACGGGCCATCTTAAAGGGGCTGGCGGTGCAGCCCGAGGACCGGTTCCAGACGGCGGGGGAGTTTCTGGAAGCCATTGAAAATCAGCAGGCGGCGGAGCTGCCGGGGGCGCGGGCGGCGCAGCCGGTTTATAGAGAAGAATCCCCTCGCCGAAAAAAGAAGCCCATCCATCTTTTGGCAGGCGGTGCTTCGGCTGTCTTGGCGGCTGCGGCAGCCATCGGCCTTTTCCTGGGCGGGAGAGGGCCGTCCGGCGGGGCGGCCGTCCAGGGACAGGAGGTTTTGGCAGAGGGCCGGGGAACGCCGTCTGGCGAGACGGTAATCATCGGCGGCAAAGACTACAGCACCAGCCTGACCAGCCTGGATTTGCGGGAACTGGGCCTGGGCGACGAGGATCTTCAGGGTCTGGAAAAGATGACGAACTTGACGGAGCTGGATTTGCGGGGAAATGAGATGACGGATCTCTCACCTTTATCCGGCATGGCCAACCTGGAAGAGCTGCGCCTTTCCGGGGACATCGCGGGAAACCAGGAGATTTCGGATCTGATCCCATTAAGCGGCCTGTCCCATTTAAGAGTCCTCCATCTGCCGTCGGCGAATATTGAAGATTTGTCCCCCCTATCCGGGCTGACCCAGCTGGAAAATCTGGCCCTGACAGACTCCGACAGCAGCCAGGGGCTGGCAGAAGATATCACACCCCTGGCCTCCCTGGTGAATTTAAAGGAGCTTTACTTAAAAATAGCCGTCATATCCGACCTATCCCCTCTATCCGGGCTGACCCAGCTGGAATCCCTGCGGATTCGGGCGGAGAACTATGTGACGGATTACAGCCCTCTTTCGGGCATGAAGCATTTAAAGGAGCTGGAAATGCCGGGAAACCAGTTTCAGCAGGCGGTGGATATTTCCCCCCTATCCGGCCTGACCAGCCTGGAATCCCTGAGGATGGGCTGCAACATCCAGGATCTGGAGCCGCTGCGCGGCCTCACCCATCTGCAAAGCCTGCAGCTGACGGACCGCACCTCGGGCAGCGGGGACGATACTTTTGATTCCCTGGAACCCTTATCTGCTCTGACGGATCTTGAGGATCTTGAGCTGCGGAGCGATACCATTTCGGATTTGCGTCCTCTTTCCGGGCTGACGAACCTGCGGTCATTGACCCTGTCCATGCCCCAGGTGACGGATGTAAGCCCTCTTTTGGGGCTTCCCAACCTGGAAAATGGGGAGGTGAACGGCGAGGACATTATAGGAGGAACCATTCGATGAGTGAACCAGGAAGGAATCTTTGCTGCAACTGCTTTAAAGAGCGCCCGGATCTTTTGGAAAATCCCAGCGCCAAGGGCCCCTGCCCCTATTGCGGTTTTGATCTGGAGGAAAATGCGGGGAAATACCCGGCGGCCCTGCGGGCGGGGGCTATTTTAAAGGGGCGCTACCGGATTGGCCGGGTGCTGGGCCAGGGCGGATTTGGCATCACTTACCTGGCCTGGGATGCGAGGCTTGCGGCCAAGGTGGCGGTGAAAGAGTACATGCCCGGCGAGATGGCTGTCCGGGCGGACGGGGTGCGGGTTGTGCCCCGCTCTGCGGCCCGCAGGGAGGATTTTGCCTACGGGGTGGAGCGCTTCCGGGAGGAGGCCCGGAATCTGGCCAAATATATGGGGCAGCCCAATATCGCCGGGGTGACGGATTATTTTGACGAAAAGGAAACCTCCTATTTTGTCATGGACTATATCGAGGGCATTTCCTTTAAGAATTACATTGCGGGGGCGGGCGGAAGGGTCAGCCCGGAGGAGGCCCTGGATGTGATGCTTCCCGTGCTCCGTGCCCTGTCGGCGGTCCACAGCGAGGGGCTCATCCACCGGGATGTGACGCCGGACAACATCTATATCACAAAGGACGGAAATGTAAAGCTCTTGGACTTTGGCTCCGCCCGGTACAGCCTGGGGGATAAGTCAAAGAGCCTGGATGTTATTCTGAAGGTGGGCTATGCGCCCAAGGAGCAGTATATCCGCCGGGGCCGCCAGGGCCCTTACACGGACGTGTACTCCTGCGCCGCCTGTCTCTACGCGGCCATCACCGGATATCTGCCCCCGGAATCTTTGGAGCGGCTTGACGGGGATACATTGGTTCCCCCCTCCCAGATGGGCGCTGCGATTCCCCTGTATCTGGAGCGGGCTATCCTGAAGGGACTGGCGGTGCAGCCCGAGGACCGGTTTCAGACAGCGGGAGAGTTTTTGGAAGTCCTGGAGAGCCAGCAGACGGTGGAGCTTCCAGACGGCGGTGCAGGGAGTCCGGGGAGACGGTCGGGGCTTCCAGGCGGAGAGCTAGGGGGTCTAGGCGGCGGGCCAGGGCAGACGGCTGCCGGACAGCCCGCATCCAGGCAGCCCGGATCCGCGCAGCATACATCCGAACGGCCTGGAGGG
>CALWBS010000163.1 GCA_944376135.1 uncultured Enterocloster sp. | reverse complement strand
TTCGGCCCTGGCGGAACACAAACTGGTCCGAGGAGCCGTCTTCCTTGTCCTCAAAGCCGGTGCTGTGAAGAAAAATGCCTTCCTCGGCATTCTCCGTCCTCCCGATGACAACCTGGTCGCCTGCCTCCAGATTCCGGTTTTCCACCACCTGCAATTCTCCGTCTTTGCCCAAAACCACGCTGGCGTCCATGCGGCTCTCCTTTGCCAGGAGCCATTTCCCGTGGATCTTGAAGTATTCCGGGTACATGGAAGTGCTGTGATAGTTTTCCGGGGCCACGCCCTTTATGGATACGGTTTCCAGAACCGCGTCGGGGGCGTCGGTGAATTTTTGCTCTGTAAAATCAGGTTCCCTGTATTTTGGCATTTCAAACATGATCGAAATCCTCCTGTCATTTCTCTATCGCGTCATAAACACATACTCCGTCCATATAGGTTTGAAGCACCCGAATCTGGTCCGCCTGCTCCGGGCTGACTGAAAAAATGGATTCGCTCAGCACGGCAAAATCCGCCCGGCAGCCCTCTTTGAGCATTCCTAGGCCAGAAAAACCGGCGGCTCTGGCTGACTCCCTTGTATAGAGCTTTACCGCTGTCTCCATATCGATGGCCTGGCAGGATCCGCAGTCCGTGCCGTCCGCAGCCCGCCGCGTGACCGCGAGCTTGAGGCCGGGCAGCGGGTCCGAGGGGACGGCCCAGAAGGTTGCCGGCGCATCTGAGGAGAAGCACAGGGCCACGCCGCTTTCCAGGATTTTTTTGACCGGATAGCAGCTCTTGATCCGCTCCGGCCCCAGACCTGCCAGGTAGCTGGCCGATTCCGCATAGAGGAAGATAGGCTGGGTGACAAAGGCAATGCCGTGGGCCGCTGCCTGGGAGATGCTCTCCTTGGAGGGAGCGGTCACATGCTCGATGCGCACATAGGGCACGGAGCTTTCCGTCCAGGGCCTTTCCCGGCAGGCCCGGTCAACCATCCGGGCGATGGCCCGGGTCCCCATGGCATGCATGGAGAGCTGGCAGCCGCGGGATTTGCAGAAGCGGATGGCGGATTCAATCTGTTCGTCGGAGCACACAGGAAAGCCATAGCCGCCGTGCGGATCGCCGCTGCTGTCGGGGCCGCCGGACGGGCCAAGATAGGGTTCTTCCATCCACGCAGTGCGGCCGGAGACGCTCCCGTCCCCGATCAGCTTTAACCCGGCTGCAAAAATCTGGCGGCTCCGGTCCATCCTGCCGTCCAGCAGGGAAAAGGCATCCCCCTGCCCGGCAAAATGGCTCCATATATAGTACACGCCCACCTTCTGGCGAAAGCCTCTCCGTGCCGCCTCCTCGTAAATGGGGATGTTGTCATCGGGGCTGTCCAGATTTCCCATATCGCAGACAGCGGTGATTCCCTGGGAAGCGAGAAGGTCCCCCAGCTCCAGAAGATTATCGATCCGCTGCTTAGGCTGCTCTGCAGGCAGAAACGGCGCCAGCAGATTGCCGGCGGTCTCTTTGAGGACGCCGGTGGGCTCCCCGCTTTCGTCCCGCTCAATTTCCCCGCCGGGAGGATTCGGGGTGTCTTTGCCGATGCCTGCAAGCGCAAGCGCCATGCTGTTGGCGCAGCGGATATGGGCGCAGGAGCGCATAAGGCAGACCGGTGCATCGCTGCAGGCCTGATCCAGGTCATAGCGATTGGGAGAACGCTTTTCCGTCAGGGCCTGCTCATCATATCCCCATCCCTGAATCCACTGGCCAGGGCCTTGAGCTTTTCGCCTGGAGCGGACGGCTTCCTGCAAATCCCGGATAGAGCGGATCTGCGGCGGCATGACTGCAATTTTTTTGCGGTAATCCGCCAGCATCAGCGGGTGCATGTGGGCGTCCACAAAGCCGGGGATCACGCATCTCCCCTTTAAATCGACGACCTCTCCCTGGCAGGGCGGGAGCGCTTCTCTCCGCCCAACCCAGAAAATCCGTCCGTCACGGACGATCATGGCTTGGGCCCAGGGATTATCATCGTCCGATGTAAAAATCGTTCCGTTGACAAAAATATAGTATTTACTCATCCTTCATCCGCACTCCTCTTTACTTCTAAACACACTCCCATGCATTTAATCTTGTATGATCCGAAAGTCAATAGGCAGAAGCTTCTCATCCCCGTGTACCTTGAGATAGTCATTCAGCCAGTCAAGGGCCGGTGCCTGGCTGCAGTGCAGGTTGGCCGTGAGGACCAGCTTGTGCTCCTCGCCCCAGCGCACATAGGCCTCGGCCCTGTGGATGCCCTCTAAAGAGGAGAGAAGCCGCTCCAAGGCGTAAAGATCCAGATAGCAGCGCCCGGTGAGCCGTTCCATGAGGACGGTGCGTCCGCCCTGCTCCAAAAGATCCAGGGTGCCGTCCGGCAGAATGCGGGCAGTGAGGCCGGTCTGGTAGAGGATACCCGGTCCGTAGGGATTGGTGATTTTATCTTTCCAGCCCAACGTGGGGTGATCCATGATGTAGAGATTTCCCCAGCCGCCGAAGGGCTGCTTGCGGCAGGCGTCATCCAGCACGTAGGCCTTTACGTCCATGTCCCATCCGATTTCGGGAATCAGGCGGAAGCCGGCGGTTCGGTTGACCACGCTGGCCTTGATAAAATAGTGTTTGGGGAACACGTTCTCCGGCAGATGGCTCTTCAGCCGTCTGGCGGACGGCTCCTCCAGCATGGCCTCCACGATCCGCTCCATGCAGGTCATAAACACGGCGAGCTGGTCTCTGTCAAACCGATTCTCCCAATAGCGGAGCTCATAGTAATAGCCTTGGCTGTCAGAGAAGACCTGAAGGTGGAAGGGGAGGGCATCCAGCTGGATCTTCAGGCGCTCTGCCGGAGCACCGCCGATTTCATTGATGTTCAAAATGTCTCCCTGATATTGGAAAAACATTTCGTCTCCGTGGATGGTGGAAATGTGGCAGCGCATGCTCTCCATCACCTGTTTTCCGGCACGGCGCAGAAGCCCTGGCACGGTCTCGTGGGGAATGACGGTATAGCGGAACAGGTAGGTGAGGAATAAGGGGCCGGCTAGCCTTGTCCAGCGCCCGTCCGTCCTGCCGCTGTGAATGCTGGTGGAGATGGCATCCTTTTCCCCGCTGAATATGCCGATGCAGTAGTTGAATGCCGTGAGGAAGAGCACGTTCTCGGACACCCCGTTTTCCCGGCAGAACGCCTTCACTTTGTTCAGATTCAAACGTGCGAAGCGGTCCTTTAGGGCAGCGTCAATGCCGTGGTCCAGATCGTGGAAATCCCGGCGGTTTAAGATGCTCTTGCGGATTCGGAAATCCTTCATGAGCCCTTGAAAATAGGCGATATCCCGCTCCCGCATTCCGCGGGCTTCCCGGTCCTTTTCATCCAGCACGTATTCATACAGGGTGTAGGATTCCTTTTGTACAGGCTGGCCCAGGTAGAGAGCATTTAAATCCTCAAAGAGGATATTCATGGTCATGCCGTCCCCCACGATATGGGCAATGTCGAAAAACAAATAATTGGCTGAATCTGTCCGGTAGATGCCGATGTGGTACAGGGGCTCATTGTCCCCATAGTAATAAGGCTTTAATAGAGAGGGCCGCAGCTCCTCCCACTGGCTGTCCGTGAGCGTTTCGATGGGGATGGAGACCGCGCGGCTGTCATCCCGGAAATTTTTGTACGCACCGTTATCCAGTTGGATGACGGATTTGAGGCCGGGATGGAGGTCAAAGAGAGCGATAACGGCTTCTTTTAGCCGCGTAAGATCCACGCTGGGGTCCAGACGGAAGAGGAAAGGCAGGTTGGCCGTTGTATTTCCCCTCATCACATAGGCAAAATAAATCTGCAGGTTGGTCAGCGGGTAGACCGGCCGAGGGCTGTAGTCCACAGCCGGCTGGTTCTGAACGGCATCAAGCAGGGCCGCAAGCTGAAGAATCGTGGGATGGGACATGAGGGTATCCAAGGTCAGGTTCAGATGAAGCTGGGATGCCAGGTCGGAGAGCAGCATGACGCTTCCCAAGGAGTCCAGCCCCGCCTCATAGAGGTTGGTGTCAATGCCGAAGCGGCGGTGCCCAAGGGAAGCAGCGATGAGATCAGCAAGTTCCCTTTGCCGCTCGGTCTCAGGCTGACGAAAAGCTGCCTCCTTTTCCGCCTGGGCCTTCTTCTGGCTGAAATAGCGGGAGCGGATGATTTTCTTGGAGGAGGTCTTTTCAAAAGGGACTTCCCGGAGATGGAATTTTAATATCCGCTTGTAGGAGGGGAGGGCCTGGTTGTGCCCTGCGATGATTTGCCGGATGCCGTCCTCGATATCCGCGACGCCGGCGGCCTGGGCGTACTTGAAATTGGGATAGACTTCGGCTGCGATAGCATCGTCCTCCTCGTACACCAGGATATCTTCGATCAGGCGCTCGTCCTCGAACATATTCTCAATCTGCTCCGGAGCCACATTTTCCCCGTTGCTCAGAATAATCAGATTTTTCTTGCGGCCGGTGAGGTAGAGAAACTGC
>CALWBS010000162.1 GCA_944376135.1 uncultured Enterocloster sp. | reverse complement strand
GGGGGAAATGGAACTTATGTATATACCAGTTCCAATAAGTATTCTATTGATTCAGCAGGGTGGGCGACAGATACGACGGTGGGGGTGGGAGACACTCCTAAGATTGAGGTTTACCTGGATCCCGAATATTCCGGGGACACGGAGTATCGGTTCCGTAGCAGCTACAGTTCCAGCTCTGTCAGTATCAGCGGCGGAACCTTTGTATCGGCGGACCGAAAGGGAGATCAGCTCAAGGTGGTGCTCAGGGTCAATGGAATTAAGGGAACGTTCAGCGAGCCTGAGGATGCATACTGGGGTGATTCCCTGGGACGCGCGCGCTGGGAGGAAGGGGATGACAGTTCCGGATATTATGACGTGTACCTCTATCGGGGCTCCAGCGTGGTAAAGAAGCTGGAGGAGTATCAGGGAACCTCCTATAACTTTTATCCCTACATGACGAAAGAAGGGGATTACACCTTCAAGGTCAGGACAGTTCCCCATACGGATGATGAGAAGCGGTATGGAGAGAAGAGCGGTTGGGTGGAATCCGGCGATCTCTATATTGATGCGGATGAGGTTTCGGACGGCACGGGTCAGGATACAGGAACGGGAGGCGGGGCCGGCGGTGGAACTACCCAGGTAGGGTGGATTCAGGACGGAAGCACCTGGTACTTTAAATACCCGGACGGAACCTATCAGCAGGCGGGCTGGCTGAAGTGGAACGGCAAATGGTATCTGTTTGACAGCAATGGCCGGATGCTCACCGGATGGCAGCAGACGAATGGAAACTGGTACTATCTGGGAGAGAGCGGGGACATGAAAACAGGCTGGCTAAAATCCGGGGATGTCTGGTATTATCTGAATCCCAATGCAGACGGGCCGGAGGGAGCCATGGTGAAGAGCAGCTGGCTGATTATCGACGGCAAGGCATATTTTATGAGTGACTCCGGTGCTATGGTGGAGGGATGGTATCAAGTGGAAGGAAGCTGGTATTACTTCTATCCGGGGCAAGGCCACAAAGCGGTCAACACAACGATCAGCGGTTTTCAGCTGGATGCCAACGGAGTGTGGAACCGTTGATGGAGAGTTTTGCCCATGTACAGACAGGGCTACATATGAGATGCAGCATCATATTGAGAACAAGGGGAGTCTGAGAAATCAGGCTCCTTTTTGTATGGGGAAATTTGGAAGCGGCGCGGTTTACCGGAGAGACATACAAATGCAGCCTGCCGGGGAAACATACGGTTGAGTTTGCAGATAAAGTGTGCTAAAATGTTCAAAAGAATTGGGGCCTGTATATGTCGGAGCGTATTTGAAGATGAAAATGCGCTTTGGGAAGAATGCGGAAAGGAAGCACATGGGAATTATAAAGGCAGTCCGGCTGGTGCACGAGTATATCAGGCGGAATGAGGATGATAAAATTGAAGAGGTAAAAAGGGCTCTGGACGGAGTGGATGTGGACATCAAGGCCGGTGATTTTGTGGCGGTTTTAGGGCACAATGGTTCGGGAAAATCCACCTTTGCAAAACATGTGAATGCCCTTTTGGCTCCCACGGAGGGAACGCTCTGGGTGGGTGAGATGGATACAAAGGAGGAAGCCCATGTGTGGGATATCCGCAAGATGGCCGGCATGGTGTTTCAGAATCCGGACAACCAGATTATCGGAAATATTGTGGAGGAGGACGTGGGATTTGGTCCGGAAAATCTGGGTGTGCCCACAGAGGAGATATGGAAGCGGGTGGATGAGAGCTTAAAGGCTGTGGGCATGACGGCTTACCGTCTCCAGTCTCCCAACAAACTGTCCGGCGGTCAGAAGCAGCGGGTTGCCATTGCGGGCGTTATGGCGATGAAGCCCCAGTGCATTATTCTGGACGAGCCCACGGCCATGCTGGACCCCAACGGACGCAGGGAGGTCATAAAGACGGTCCATGAGCTGAACCGAGCGGAGGGAATCACCGTACTGCTCATCACGCACTATATGGAAGAGGCGGTGGAGGCGGATCGGGTGGTCGTCATGGATGACGGCAGAATTGTTATGGACGGGAGACCGAGAGAGATATTTTCCAAGGTGCGGGAGCTGAAGAGCCATGGATTGGATGTGCCCCAGATTACGGAGTTGGCTTTTGAGCTGAAGGAGGCGGGAATGCCCCTGCCGGAAGGAATATTGAGCCGTGAAGAATTGGTCCGTGAGCTGACGCCCCTTCTGGAGCGCAGATAGGTGGAAGGAGCAGGCATGTCGATAAAAGCGGTGGATTTGAATTATGTTTACAGCGGCGGAACAGCTTTTGAGCAGCACGCCCTGTTTGATGTAAATTTTGAGATTCAGGACGGAGAGTTTGTGGGACTGATCGGTCATACGGGATCGGGAAAATCTACCTTGACCCAGCATTTGAACGGACTTCTCAAGGCCAGTTCGGGCGCTCTCTATTATAATGGAGAGAATATCTACGATCAGGGGTATGATATGAAAAAGCTCCGGAGCAAGGTGGGACTCGTCTTTCAGTATCCGGAGCATCAGCTCTTTGAAATTGATGTGCTGACAGATGTATGCTTTGGCCCGAAGAATCTGGGACTTTCCCAGGAGGAGGCCGAACAGAGGGCCAGGGAGGCGCTGCGTCTGGTGGGACTTGACGAGAGTTTTTACCGGCAGTCGCCTTTCGAGCTTTCCGGCGGCCAGAAACGCCGCGTGGCGATCGCCGGCGTCCTGGCGATGGAACCGGAGGTTCTGATTCTGGACGAACCCACAGCCGGGTTGGACCCCAGAGGAAGGGACGAAATTTTGGATGTCATCAAAGCGCTGCACGACGGGCGGGGAATGACGATCATTTTGGTATCCCACAGCATGGAGGATGTGGCCAGATATGCGGGGAGACTTATCGTCATGAATCACGGTTCGAAAGTATTTGACGGAACGCCCAAGGAGGTGTTCCGCCACTATAAGGAACTGGAGACAATGGGGCTTGCGGCGCCGCAGATTACCTACCTGATCCACGACCTGCGGGAACAGGGGGTGGATTTGGATGCGGATATCACCACCATAGAGGAAGCGCGGGACGCGATTCTTAAATTGTGGTCCGGAAAGAAAGGCAGCGGGGAGAGACATGTTTAGAGAGATTACATTGGGACAATATTATCCGGTGGATTCCAAGATTCACCGTCTGGACCCGCGGACCAAGCTGTTCGGGACTATGATTTATATTATCTCCCTCTTTATTGCGGATAATCTGTGGGGGTACGGGGTCGCCACGGCGGCTTTGATTCTGACAATACGGATGACCTGCGTTCCGGTCCGCTTTATTCTCAGAGGGCTGAAGGCCGTACTGATCCTCCTCTTGATCAGCGTGAGCTTTAATCTGTTTCTCACGAGCGGACAGGTGATTGTGAAATTCTGGATTTTCCAGATCACCCGGGAGGGAGTCCGGCTGGCCTTTTTTATGGCGGTTCGCCTGATTTATCTGGTGATTGGCTCCTCCCTCATGACGCTCACGACCACGCCGAACCAGCTCACGGACGGTCTGGAAAAAGGGCTGGGATTTTTAAAGCGGGTGAAGGTGCCGGTACACGAGGTGGCGATGATGATGTCCATCGCTCTGCGCTTTATCCCTATACTCGTGGAGGAGACGGACAAAATCATGAAAGCGCAGATGGCTCGGGGAGCAGACTTTGAATCGGGAAATCTGATGCAGAGGGCAAAGGCCATGGTTCCCCTTTTAGTGCCCTTGTTTGTCAGTGCCTTTCGGCGCGCCACGGATTTGGCTATGGCGATGGAGGCCCGATGCTATCGGGGAGGAGAGGGAAGGACAAAGATGAAGCCGCTGCGCTATGAAGCGGGGGACAGGCTGGCCTACGCGCTGCTTGCCGCATATCTGGCAGCGATGATTGTGTGCAGGGTTTATGTATGAGGATGAGATATGAAGCGCGTTAAACTGGTGGTGGCCTATGACGGCACCAATTATCACGGATGGCAGCTCCAGCCGGGAGCGGTGACCATCGAGCAGGTTCTAAACGAGACGCTCACCGAGCTTCTGGGGGAACCCATCACGGTAATCGGCGCCAGCCGCACGGATTCCGGGGTGCATGCCCTGGGAAATGTGGCGGTATTTGACACGTCCCACCGGATGCCGGGGGAAAAGGTGAGCTTTGCCTTAAACCAGCGCCTCCCCGCGGACATACGGGTGCAGTCCTCCTGCGAGGTTGCGGACGGATGGCATCCAAGGAGATGTCCCTGCATTAAGACGTACGAGTATCGGATTTTAAATCGGGCGGTGGAACTCCCCCAGGAGCGGCTTTATGCCGCGTTCTGCCGTTTCCCTGTGGATGTGGAGCGGATGCGCCGGGGAGCGGAATTCCTTGTGGGGGAACATGATTTTAAGAGTTTTTGCAATGTGAGGACTCAGGCGGAAACCACGGTTCGGGAGATTTACAGCATCCAGGTGGAGAAAAGTGCCGGGGATATCATTGTGCTGCGAATCCGGGGCAATGGATTTCTGTACAATATGGTGCGGATTATTGCCGGGACGCTCCTAAAAGCAGGCATGGGACAGATGGAGCCGGAGGAGATAAGGACGGCTCTGGAGGCGAAGGACCGGCAGGCTGCGGGCCCCACAGCGCCGGCTAAAGGCCTGACCCTGGCGGGAATTGAATATCCGGAGTAAGCGGCAGCGCGGCGCGGGCAGAGATATCTGAGCGGCCGCGGCCAAACGGCAGGATAGAGATTTTCACCGGACAGCCTGCAAAATCATCGGAGTTCTGCGAAAAAGTCCCGGAAGCCCGCGAAAAACCGTGGAAAATAGGGTTGACACCCGGGAAAGCCTATTATATAATATAAAACTGTGACATTACCAGAGAATGCTTATCCAAAGCCCCGGAGTAAGCATCCAGCTGATAAATTCTTCCCATATTTATCAGACGGTTTGAGGCATCATCAGATGCCGGATAGAGAGTAAGACAAAGGTTTGATATCAACAGGAGGTTAATCCATGAAAAGTTTTATGGCGAGTCCAGCGACAATTGAGAGAAAATGGTACGTGGTGGATGCTGCGGGATGCACATTAGGACGCCTGGCTTCTGAGGTTGCCAGCGTATTGAGGGGCAAGAATAAGCCGATCTTCACTCCTCATATAGATTGCGGAGACTATGTGATCGTAGTCAACGCTTCCAAGGTAAAGGTAACCGGCAAGAAGCTTGACCAGAAGATTTACTACCGTCATTCCGATTACGTGGGCGGTATGAAAGAGACCACCCTTCGGGAGATGATGGACAAGAAGCCCGAGCAGGTAGTTGAGTTAGCTGTTAAGGGTATGCTTCCAAAAGGACCTCTGGGAAGAAGCATGTACAAGAAGCTTCACGTATACGCAGGCCCGGATCACGAGCAGGCGGCGCAGAAACCGGAAGTTTTAACATTTTAATGAGGATTGGAGGAAGAAAATATCATGGCTAACGTGAAATTTTATGGAGCAGGCAGAAGAAAAAACTCCATCGCCAGAGTATATATGACACCGGGCACCGGCAAGATTACTATCAATAAGAGAGATATCGATGACTATCTGGGTCTGGAGACCTTAAAACTCATCGTTCGTCAGCCCCTGGTAGCTACCGATACCACGGACAAGTTTGACATCATGGTTAATGTGCACGGCGGCGGCACCACCGGCCAGGCCGGCGCGATCCGTCACGGCATCTCCAGAGCACTTCTGAAGGCAGACATTGACTATCGTCCTGTTCTCAAGAAGGCTGGATACCTGACCAGAGACCCGAGAATGAAGGAGAGAAAGAAGTACGGCCTCAAGGCTGCCCGTCGCGCGCCTCAGTTCAGCAAGCGCTAAACTTTATCAAACTTGGTCAAAAAGCTCGGAAAATCGCGGTTTTCCGGGCTTTTTCCTTTGATATGGTTTGATATAGTCTGACGCAACAAGACCCATTTTCACCCAATTTTTAGTGGTTACCAAGTGGATAACCGGCAAAAAACAGGCTAAAAAGAGGGCCAAGTGGTTACCAAATAGGATAACCGAAGGCCGATTTTGGGCCTTTGGAGAGGTGCCCTTTCCGCTCCTTCAAAGCCTGTTTTTTATCTGATGGGTTTGGCAGAGTTTGACCAAATCTGAACAAATGAATATGATTTTATTGCGAAAGCGCTCAGTGTTCCAGCTGGGCGCTTTTTGCATTTCCGGGGACCGAAGTTCCGGGATCAGAAAAAGCCGTCA
>CALWBS010000161.1 GCA_944376135.1 uncultured Enterocloster sp. | reverse complement strand
GTCTACAACGAGGAGAAAGCGCTGGAAGATTTTTTTAGAGAGACATCCCGTGTGCTGGAGGAGACAGGCTGGGATTGGGAGCTGATTTTCGTCAATGACGGCAGCGCGGACAGCAGCCTCTCCGTATTGAAAGGCCTGGCCGCTGCGCAGAAGCGGGTGAAAATCATCAGCTTTTCCCGGAATTTCGGCCACGAGGCAGCCATGATCGCCGGCATGGATTACAGCATGGGGGAGGTAGTGATCTGCATGGATGCGGATCTGCAGCATCCCCCGGCCTGTATTCCGGAGATACTTAAAAAGCGGGAGGAGGGCTATGAGGTCATCAACATGGTCCGCACCCAGAACCGTACGGCGGGACTGGTGAAGAACATCACTTCATCCGGCTTTTACTGGCTGATCAACCATATTTCCGATGTGCACTTTGAGCCAAATGCCTCGGACTTCTTTGCGGTGAGCCGCAAAGTGGCCATGGTTCTGCGGGACAATTACAGGGAGCGGGTTCGGTTCCTGCGGGGGTATGTGCAGAATGTGGGATTTAAGCGCGCCACCATTGAATACGTGGCGGGGGTCCGGGTGGCCGGGGAGAGCAAATACAGTTTAAAAAAGCTCTTTATTTTTTCCGTCAATACGATTCTCTGTTTTTCCAATATGCCTTTGAAGCTGGGAATCTATGCGGGCGTATTCTCCGCTCTTCTGGGACTGGCGGTCATGGTGTACACTCTGTTCACCAGGCAGGGGGCGCCCAGCGGCTACGCCACCATTGTGGTGCTGATCTGCTTTATGTTTGCCATGATGTTTGTCATTATCGGAATCATCGGAGAGTATATTGCCATACTTTTTACAGAATTGAAGGACCGTCCCATCTATATTGTGGAGGAGACGGAGAACATAGAAGGAGCCGGCAGCGGGGAGAAAGACTGAATCCCGGGCCGGTTTTTTGCAGAAGTCTCCGACTGCTTTTACAAAATTTTTATACTTCCTTTCTTGACATTGCCTGGAATGCCGTCTATACTTTATGAGGTGACAGGATGTCATTTTTTTACAAAAGAGGAGAACACAGTGCAAGGAGGCGCAGGATGCCTACTCAGCGTTTTTTTAATCTGAAAGAGGAGAAGAAGAAGATTATACTGGATGCAGCGATGCATGAGTTTACAAGAGTCCCTTTTTCCGAAGTCTCTATCAATAAGATTATCCATGAGGCAGATATCTCCAGGGGGAGCTTTTATACATACTTTGAGGACAAGGAGGACCTGGCGCGGTATATTCTGCGGGGGTTCCGAGAGCAATTTGAAAAGGCGGTCTTTGAGACCATGGATAAGGCGAAGGGGGATTTCTTTGAAGTTCCTTTGCTGCTCTTAAAGCGGATTATGGACGAAGGGACATCCGGCGTGGGATATAAAATGTATCAAAATATGCTTTCGGATCTGAATGTGATTAATCAGAGCCATATTTTCGGAGTTCAGAGCTTTCGTTTTCAAGATCCGGATTACGAGGCGTTCGTTGGAGGGCTTTACAGCCGCCTTGACAAAGAGCGCTGCCCGATCGATGAGGAGACCATGGCCTATGTGGTGGAAATCAGTTTTCTGCTCGCGGTCAAAGGGATTGCTCTTTACTACAAGGAGGAGGCGGACGAGGAGCTGATTTTAAAAACAGCGGCCAGAGAGCTTAGAATTGTACAGCGCGGCGCCTTCGCTATGGCAGAGCAGAATGAAGGAAAGCGATAAACAGATACAATTTCAGCAAAAAAGAGGAGAATCAAAGATGAGACGACATAGCAGAAAGAAATATGGATACTCATTGGCTGCCATTGTGACGGCCGCGGCCATGACGGCTGCGTCGCCCTTTGCGGCTTTTGCGGCGGTGAACCACCCGGATGACAATACCTATCAGCCTCCGGAACCTCCGGCTCCCAATTATAACCAGGATTTAAGCCCGGAGTTTGCCTACTCGGAGGATAAGTGGGCTTCCCTGCGGGACAATGTGATGGAGTACGGTGAGTTGGCGGATCTGATTCATGAGTACAATCCCACGGTGCGCAGCAACCGGTCCACCTATGCGGATCAGAAAAATAAAGATTTGAATGATGTGTATGATGCTTATATGGAAGATATCCAGGACATATGGGATCAGGCGGATTCGGCGGATGATGATGTGTCAGCGGCCAGCTTCCGCTACTCCGCGAATCTGCTGACTCAGCAGGCGGACAATAATTATCAGGATGCGGAGATGGAAAAGATTCAGTATGATCAGACGGAGGCAAATCTGGTCTATCAGGCCCAGCAGCTTATGGTGAGTTATCAGCAGGCCCAGTACAATATGGAGACGCTGCAGAATACTAGGGAACTTTTGGAAACCCAGTACAAGGCGGTCCAGGCTCAGCAGGCAGTAGGAATGGCAACCCAGACGGATGTGCTGAATGCACAGAAGAGTCTGCAGGATCAGGATAGCTCCATTCTGTCAGCTCAGAAGTCGGCGGACAATGTCCACAGAGGCTTATGCCTGATGCTCGGATGGGGAGTAGATGCCCAGCCGGAGATTATGCCTGTGCCTGAGCCAGACCTTGCCAGGATTGACTCCATGAATCCGGAAGCGGATTCCCAGACAGCAGTGGCAAATAACTATGATGTGAAATATTATGAAAAGAAGGCGGGAAATCTGAGCAGCCAGGACTTGATTGAGTCCAACCAAGCTACCCTTCAGAATGCAAGAGATGCGGCCGCACGCTCTCTGCGCACCCAGTATGACAATGTGATTACGACGCGGGATGCATTGAATGCGGCCCAGGCCCAGCTTGAGCTGAAGACAGTTGATTTGAATGAGGCCGCAGTAAAGCGAAGCATCGGACAGGGGACAGACCTGGAGTATCAGACTGCAGAGAACGAGTATATTGTGGCAAAAAACAATGTCAATACCCAGAAGCTCCAGCTTCTTCTCGCAATAGAGGCGTATGACTGGAATTTGAAGGGCCTTACCACCTCGAATTAGGAAGGAGAAGGAGACAGATGGTGCATAACAAATTTTTCCGGCGAGTAGCCGCTGCAGGGTGCGCGCTTCTCTTGGCAGCCGCTCTCCCCATGGAAGCGCTGGCCGATGGGCCGGGGGAAGCCCCCACGGAGGAGTATCTGGCTTATATGGCCAAACTTCAGGACGGAAACATGGAATATGATGAGATACCGGATCTGATTAAAAATTTTTATGGTCCGATGAAAAGTGCGTACGATATGATGGAAAATTCCAAGGAAGAGCAGGGGCAGATTGCTGTGGAGAGCCGCATAATGGCCAGGGATCTGCTTGACCAGGCAAAGGCCCTGGAAGATGCCATGGATGATATCCCCGCTGCGGACCTGGCAGATACAGTGGTAACGATTGCTACGGACCGGGCTACCGCCAAGCAGATGCGCAGCACTGCAGCTTCCCTAGACCGCTCCCTGGAGCGAACAAGTACACAGGACAAGGCACTGGACCGGCAGCTCAACAGCCTTGTGTATAATGTACAGTCTCTCATGAACCAGTACGAGCAGCTCGTCTCCCAGCGGACGGTGGCCGCCAAATCTCTGGAGGTTGCCGAGACGGCTCAGCAGATTCAGCAGGCCATGGAGGCCCAGGGCATGGCGGTGAGCGGGGATGTGCTCTCTGCTGCCGCACAGCTTGCCACAGCAAAGAGCACATTGAGCAATTTGGATGGGGTGATCAGCCAGCTGCACAAGAACCTCTGCTATTTTACCGGCTATGGAAATGACGGAAAT
>CALWBS010000160.1 GCA_944376135.1 uncultured Enterocloster sp. | reverse complement strand
GGATTGACCGCCAGGATGACGCGCCTAAGAAAGGGGACACCGTCCAGGCCGCTCCGGCTCCGGCTGCGTCCAGCGCAGGGCAGGCCGAACCCCAGCCGCCGCACCCGGCGGAAAAAAAGGAGGCGGCTCCCACCCATGCCCCGGTAAAACAGAACCTGATCAGTGTCAATTTGATGAAGCTGGACAGTCTGATGGACATTGTAGGCGAGATTGTGATCACGGAGTCCATGGTGACCTCCTCCCCGGAGCTCTCCCAGTTGAGCCGGGACAGTTTTGACAATTTTATGAAATCCGCCCGGCAGCTGCGCAAGCTCACGGACGATCTCCAGGATATCGCCATGTCCCTGCGGATGGTGCCTATTTCGGGCGTGTTCCAGAAAATGAACCGCATTGTCCGGGATATGCGCCAGAAGCTGAATAAGGACGTGCGCCTGACCATCATCGGCGAGGACACCGAGGTGGACAAGACCATTGTCGACAGCATCCAGGATCCCATTATGCATATGGTCCGCAACTGTATGGATCACGGTATTGAGGCCACCGCCGCCGAACGGGAGGCCGCAGGCAAGCCAGCCCAGGGAACCATTGTTCTCTCTGCCTCCCACACCAGCAGCGAAGTGGTGATCTCTGTCTCAGACGACGGCTATGGAATGGATCCCGCCGTCCTCCTGGCAAAGGCCAGGGACAAGGGCCTGCTCACCAAGCCGGAGAGTGAGTATTCCCGCAAGGAGGCACTGGGCCTCATCATGCTGCCGGGCTTTTCCACCAATCAGACCGTCACGGAATATTCCGGCCGGGGCGTGGGCATGGATGTGGTGAAAAAGAACGTGGAATCCGTAGGCGGCATTGTGTCTGTCTCCAGCGAGTTGGGAAAGGGAACTACCTTTACTCTGAAAATCCCCCTGACCCTAGCCATCATGGACGGCATGAAGGTAACGGCGGGAAGTTCCATCTTCACCATTCCCATCGCCAATATCCGCCAATCCTTCAAGATTGCGGCGGAGGATATTCTCTATGACGAAAATGGAAGCGAGATGGCGGAGCGCCTGGGCAACTTTTATCCCATTGTCCGCCTCCATCAGTTCTTCGGCATCCCCACAGATGTCACCGCCTTAGAAGACGGGATCTTAATCTGGGTGGAAGCCAGCGAGCGCTCTTTCTGCCTGTTCGTAGATGAGCTCATCGGGGAGCAGCAGGTGGTAGTCAAGCCCCTGCCTGCTTATCTGAACTGTTTTGATTTGAAATCCTACGGCATTGGCGGCTGCACCATCTTAGGGGATGGGAATATAAGCCTGATACTTGATGTCATGAGCTTTTACAGCGCCGCCGTGGAAAATGCATAACAAGAAGGGAGGGCATGCACATGTCCGAGGAATATACAAACCAAGATTCCGCTGATGAGGAGCTGTCCGGCGCCGTAAGCGGGCATCCGGCAGCAGAACGCTGCCTGACCTTTGAATCAGGAGGTCTTCTCCTGTTCATCAGCACCAACTATGTAATTGAGATTATCAACAACCACTCCATTACCGCCCTTCCCCTGCTTCCCCCTTATATCAAGGGGATCGTGAATTTGAGGGGACAGATCCTTCCCGTGGTCGATATCCAGATGCGCATGGGAAAGCCGGAAACGCCTTATACCAGCAAGACCTGTATTATTGTACTCAACATTGACTCCACTCCCCTGGGCATCCTGGTGGACTCTGTGCGCCAAGTGACGGATATTCATCTGGAAAATGTACGCCCCATCCCCTTAAAGCGCCATCAGAAGCTTCTTGACGGCATGCTCACCATGGAGGACGGCACAGTTCTCATGTCCGTGGACTGCGCGGCCCTGTCCCGGGCGGACGGATAATGGAAGGAGAAAGAATGGAGGTAATGACATTGAGTGAGGCCGACTTTACTCGGCTTTACACCTACATCAAAAAGAATTACGGGATTGATTTAAGCAAAAAAAAGCAGCTCATCACAAGCCGTCTGTCAGGCCCCATCCGGGCCCAGGGCTTTCCGAATTTTACAGACTATGTAAATGATATTGTATCCGGACGGGATCCGGGGGCGGTGACCGCCATGCTGAACCGGCTGACCACCAATTATACGTATTTTCTCCGGGAGGAGGAGCATTTCCGCTATTTAAAAGAAACTGTGCTCCCCAACCTAGCCCGGGCCCACGCCCGGGACCGGATCCTGTCCATCTGGAGCGCGGGCTGTTCTTCCGGTGAGGAGCCGTACACAATCTCCATATATCTGAAGGAATTTTTCGGCCCTAAGGCTGATCTGTGGGATACGAGAATCCTTGCCACAGACATTTCCCAAAAAATCCTAACCCAGGCTTCCACCGCCTCCTATCCGGCGGAAAGCCTTTCTCCTCTGCCTGCCTCCTGGCGGCAGAAATATTTTGTCCGCCGGGCAGACGGCCGTTTTCAGGTGGCGGACACCATCCGGAAAAATGTAATCTTCCGGACCTTCAACCTGATGGATCCCATCCATTTCAAGCGGAAGTTTGATCTGATTTTCTGCCGGAATGTTATGATTTACTTTGACCAGCCAACCAAGGACGCTCTTGTACGCCGTTTTTATGACGCTACCGTCCCCGGCGGCTATCTCTTCATCGGGCACTCAGAAAGCCTTACCAAGACGGCCTGCCCCTACCGCTATCTCCTGCCCGCCATTTACAGAAAAGAATAGGGGATTTGCCCCAGAGAAAGAAGGTAATTTGCATGAAGAAACAAATCCGGGTCATGGTTGTGGATGACTCCCTCCTGTTCAGAAACTGGCTCATCGAGGGCCTTAAAGCGGACTCCCGCTTTGAGGTGGCCGGCTACGCGGAAAATGCCTTTGACGCGGAGCGGAAATTTCCCCTCCTAAAGCCGGATGTACTCACCCTGGATATCGAGATGCCCGGCATGTCCGGCCTGGAATTCCTCAAAAAATTCCTTCCCTCTCACCCCGTCCCGGTGATCCTTGTATCTTCCCTTAATATGCGGGTTTTTGACGCCCTGGCCGCCGGGGCCGTTGATTTTGTGCGCAAACCTAACAGTTCCGAGGGCTTGAGCAACCAGGCCTTCCTGTCCACCCTGCGCACCAAGCTGGTGATCGCAAGCCATGCTCATGTGCGGCTCCCCGCCGGGGAGGCAAAGGCAGCCCCAGGCCTTGGGAGCGGCCAGACTGCTGCGGCTGGACAAAGTTTTTCTGGCTCTGCAGGTTTCGGGGGCGCCACGAAATCTGCCGCTATTTCAAAACATGCAGGCGCAGCCGCCCCATCTTCATCTGCCTTGTCTTCGTCCGCCTTAAAATCCGGGACCCTTTCAAGGTTCTCATCCGGGGCAGGGGCAGATACCCTTATCGCTATCGGCGCTTCCACCGGCGGCACGGAGGCTATCCTCTCGGTCCTGCGCCAGTTTCCCGCCTCCATGCCCGGGATCGTGATCACCCAGCACATGCCCGCGGGCTTTACCGCCATGTACGCAGAGCGGCTGAACCGGCTGTGCCATCTTGAAGTGCGGGAGGCAAAACATGGGGATCGGGTCCGCCCGGGCCTGGTTCTTTTGGCCCCTGGAGGCTTCCAGATGCGGGTGGTCCGCATCGGCGGCGGATACGGTGTGAGCTGTACCAAGGAGGACAAAGTCAACGGGCACTGCCCTTCTGTCGATGTGCTTTTTGATTCTGTAGCCCTTCACGCCCGCGACAAAGCCATCGGAATCCTTCTCACCGGGATGGGGGCCGATGGGGCTGCCGGCCTTTTGCGCATGCGCAAAAACGGGGCCTATACCATCGGCCAGGACAAGGATTCCTGCGTAGTCTACGGTATGCCTATGGAGGCTTTTAAAATCGGCGCTGTCTGCGTCCAGTCCTCCCTGGCCGCCATTCCCCAGACGGTGATGAGCCGGCTGGGCAAGACGCGCCTATGAGGAAGCCGTCTGGGCCGGCTGGCCCTGTGAAAAAGCTACGCCAACCCAAAAGAAAGGGAATCCGTCAGAACACATCTGCGAAAAGACAGGTGGGACAAACCTCAGCCACAAAAACGGGCATGAAAACAAAGGCAAAAAAAAGCCGCGCGGAGCGGTTTCTCACCGGAGGCGTGGCTTTTTCCTGTATTGTTCTCTGCACTTGTCTTCTTTCTATTTTCTCCCCTGTCTCTCGGGAGGACGGAATCCGGATCATAAAAGACCTGGGCCGCAGTGCTCAGGTCTGTATCCTTGGGATTGGAAACAGCTTAACAGAAGGCGCAGCCTCTTTTAAGACAGCGCTTTTCCCCTCCGATTCTCCGTCCTCTCCGGCTTTGGCTCCCCAGGAACCAGCCTCTCCCTCCCGGGCTTTTGCTTCTTCTGATCCTGAAGAAGTTTCCCGCCTGATTCCCTCGGATTCCCGGGGATATCCTCAGGATTTGTATGAAACCCCGGATCAGCCAGATCAGATTTATTCCGTGATGCTTGACACGGCTGCGGGCCCCATGCTTTACTACAACCAAGGGGACATCCGCTGGGCAGAGTTCCTCTACGGCGGCCAGGACCCTATGAAAAAGTACGGCTGCGGGCCCACGGCCATCGCCATGGTCATCAACAGCTTTACGAACAATAATGTTACCCCTGTGGAGACAGCCATCTGGGCCGCCGAGAACGGATACTATGCCCCCCAGAGCGGCTCCTACCACAGCCTGATTCCCGATGGCCTCTCCGCCTTCGGCCTGTGCGTAAAGAGCGTCTCCTCCCCCTCCGTCCAGGCCGCTGAGGAGGAGCTGGCCCAGGGTCACCTGCTGGTAGCCCTCATGGGCAGGGGTGCCCTCACCCAGAACGGCCATTTTATCATCATTGTCCAGGATCGGGGCGGGGGCGACGTGTACATCGCCGACCCCAACAGTTTCCAAAACAGCACCCTGACCTGGAGCCTTGACCAACTTGTGGACGAGCTCAAGGGCAGTCATGACAGCGGGGGACCTCTGTGGGCGGTGTGGCCGCCGGATCAATCCGCTCCAGCTCCTCCTTAGAGAAGTATCCCAGAAGTTTCTCCGCCAGCTCCCCATACCCCGCCTGCTTCGCTCCCTGGTAGAGAAAGAGGCGGTCTTTTAATATGGACATGTCATACAGGCGGAGAACAAACTCCAGGACGGCCTGGGCAGTCTTCTCCTGGGATCCCTCCTCCGCCGCTTTCTGCCGGAAGGAGGACAACAGCAGCCTCAGGGCCTGCATCTTATACCGGTTCTGGCCCAGCAGGACGGCCGCATAGCGCACGCAGGAGGTCAGATCCCCCTGGCGGAAGCAGCACAAGGCCAGCATCTCATAGGCCCGGTCCAACTGACCGGAGAGCATCATGGACTTGGCGGTGCTGCCGTTTTTCTCCAGGATGGAGAGGGCCTGCTCCAGGTGCTCCCGGCCCTTCTCCCACTCCTCACGGTTCATGAAATAGCTTCCTACCAGGTAGTCGAAGTCGGCTTCTTTTGGAAGGAGTTCTCGGGCTTTTTCGTAGATGGGGAGGACGTCTGCTGTGGGGCGGTTTGCTTTTATTAGGAGTTCCAAAAGCTTTGTGAAGGTTATTGCGGAGCGCATATCATATTCGCTGATTCTTTCTGGCATATGGGTAATGGAACGCCTAAATGCCTCCTCTGCCTTCTCATTCTCCCCATAAGAATAATACTCATCTGCCAGATAGCCCAGCATGTCGCAGTCATCCGGATGATCCGCCAGTTCCTTCTCAATCAGGCGCAAATTGCGATGCTCTGCATTTTTTTTTGCATTTTCCCGCTTACCATAGCCGGTATGGAAGATAGTCAGCTCATTAACCGCATCTGTCATTTTTCCCCGTTTAGGGTCAGTGGAGAAAAGATACTCGTGAATTCGCCTGCGATAGCGCAAATAGGGTGCATTAACAAATATCCGTATCTGCGTACCTGAAGACAACATATTTCCTTCGTTGTTTATATGGATCATTCTGCTGACTATTTGACCGTAAGATCCACCATCCAGTTTTTCGATGTAAGAACGCATCTTTTTAGCGTCTTCCCTAGTGAAATACTCATCTGCATCTAAAAAGGCGATCCAGCGCCCCTGAGCTTTTTCTATAGCAAAATTTTTCGCCGCTGAAAAATCATCGTTCCAGGGAAAAGTGTAGACCTGCGCCCCAGCGGCCCGCGCCAGCTCCACCGTCCGATCTGTAGAGCCAGTGTCCACCACGATCTGTTCGTCTACAATCCCACACCCCCAAGCTAAGGCTCGCTCAATGTTTTCCTCTTCATTCTTTACAATCATGCACTGGGATAAAAAGATATTTTTCCTCTTCATTGACTCCTCCTTTTGGAAACACAATTCGGATTCATTCCCCGGCTTCTCAATGCCTCCTGTTCTATTCCTGTCATATCCTCCCAGACACGAGCTGCTAGAGGAAATAAGCCACTGGACACTGCGCACTGATACAAAAATAGGCGGCTCTTTGGAATGTTTCTGTCATAGATCTGATATAGAGCTTCAAGACAGCCTTCCGCCTTCCGTTTTCCCGCAGCCAAAGCCTGCATATATACAGAGAGGACGGACATATCCCAGGGACTTATCTGAAGGCTTCTGGCACCCTGCCGTACTGTCTCCTCCATCTCTCCTGCACGATACAAGCATTTGACATAAATCCCCAGAGCGGTAGGATACTCCGCTTCCAGGCGCATAGCGCGGTTAGAAGTACCGAACTTCTCCCGTTTGCTCAAAGCCTGCTCCAGGTAACGGCAAGCTCTTGGGAAATCCTCTCGATCCGCATAGAACAGCCCCATTACATAGTCCAAATCTGGCTCTTTTGGCAAACGGGAGGACGCCTTATCATACATTCCCTCCATATCCTGCGAATTTTTCTCCGATTTCAGCTCCAAAAGCTTCGTGAGGGTTACCGCTGCCCGCTGATCCTCTTCCGGAATCTCCCGAGGCATGGCTTTTAAGGCCCTCTCATACCAGGACAAGGCCTCTTCCCTCTCCCCATCGCTCAGCCATGCGTCACCCATATATCCCATGAGCCCCGCATCCTCGGGCCTCTCTTTCAATTCCTCCAAGAGGATCCTCCGGTTCCTCTCATTTTTCCTTCCCTCACGCACCGCCCTTGGCTGGTAGCCTGTGTGAAGCACTCGGATCTGCCCAGACACATCCGCAAGCTTCAGGGGATGGCCATCCAGCCGGACAAGCTGCTCATGGATCCTGCCTCGATAGCGTATCATAGGATCTGCTCGGAAAAAGCGCACCTGGGTACCATGGGCAAAGATTCGACCGTCCTCCCCCACCTGCTCTAAGGCTGAGGATATTCCATCAAAATCTCTGTCCCGGATCTGGCAAAAGAGCTGGGACAGCCGCTCCCTACTCTCCTGATCCAGATACTCATCTGCATCCAAAAAAGCAATCCAGTCCCCTTGGGCCTGCTCAATGGCAAAATTTTTGGCAGAGGAAAAATCATCCCTCCACGGGTACTGATACACCTTAGCCCCCAAGGAGCGGGCCAGGGAGACTGTTCTATCCTCGGATCCCGTGTCCACTACAATCTGTTCCCAGGCCAGGCCTTTGGCCCAGGCCAGGGCCCTCTCAATGTTTTTCTCCTCATTTTTCACAATCATACACTGGGATAAGCGGATCCCTGTCTCCCCACGGCTCATAATGACTTCCTCTTTCTTTTGATAGATTACAGCTGCTCCTGCTTTCCCAATATCCGGAACGAGCTGCTATCGATTTATATTAAAAGGAGGGCCA
>CALWBS010000159.1 GCA_944376135.1 uncultured Enterocloster sp. | reverse complement strand
TGGTGCAATGCAGGGGGAGCCCTGGAGTTTGATCAGGCTGTGATGAAAAAATAAAGATAGACGGCTAGCCGGAACTCTATAAATAGGGTCGGCCTGAGACAGATATTCCGAACAGGGGCTGGTGCACCTCATATGAGCCGCACCGGCCCTATATGATAAACGGGCATTTACGAAGTGGGGGATCTATTTATGCTGGAATATATTGTGAAACGAATTTTACAGATCATACCTGTTTTGCTGATAGTTATTTTTTTGATTGTTTCTCTGACAAGGCTGGTACCGGGCGATCCGGTCAGCAATATTTTGGGAGAAGAGGCCAACCGGGAGCAGTATGAAGAACTCCAGGAGAAGTTTGGGTTAGATAAGCCGATCATCATTCAGTATGTGGATTATCTGGGGGACCTGCTTCATGGAGATATGGGGACAACCTATTTCCGGAACCTGCCGGTGTCAAAGGAGATAGGGGACCGCTACCCAAATACTTTCCGCATTGCGGTGATGGCAGCAGTGGTTTCAACGATCATAGGGATTATCCTGGGGGTTACGGCTGCTTTAAACCGAGGCAAGGCGCTGGATAGTGTGATTATGGTATTGTCGTTGATTGCGGTTTCTACACCGATTTTCTTTTTGTGCATCATTTTAATGGTGGCTTTTGGAGTGGAGCTAAAATGGCTTCCTGTCATGGGCCTTTCCGGTTGGAAACATTATATTCTTCCGGTGACGAGTCTTGCTTGCCAGTCCATCGCCACCATAGCGAGAACCATGCGCTCGTCCATGCTGGACGTACTCAGTGAGGATTACATCCGAACAGCCTGGGCCTGCGGTATTCCCAGGCGGGTGGTTATCTATAAAAATGCCATTCGAAACGCGATGATCCCAGTTGTCACGGTCATTGGTTTTCAGTTTGGCTCCCTGTTGACAGGCGCAGCGATCACAGAAACGGTTTTTTCCATTAATGGAATGGGAAGCTACATGATCAATGGCGTGACAAGTCGTGATTACCCGGTAATCCAGGGGACGATCCTCGTCTTTGCCACAGTGTTTGTCGTTGTCAATCTGATAACGGATTTGTGCTATGGCTTGTTTGACCCGCGAATCTCCTATAAATAAAGACAGGATGGGATGTGTATATGAATACGACGAAGAAAAAAATCATAAAAAATCCGGTTGTCAGGCGATTCATCAAGAGACCGTCAACAATTATCGGAAGCGTCATTCTGCTGTTATTTTTCTTTCTGGCAATCTTCGGGCCCCTTATTGTGAGCGGAGATCCTTACGCGGTGTCTCTTGGAGACAAGTATCTAGAGCCCAGCGTGGAGCATATTCTAGGGACAGATAATCTGGGAAGAGATACCTTTGTACGCATGATCTATGGGGCGAGGACAACGCTTTTGGTCAGCTTTGTGGCTGTGGTGATCGGATCGGTGACCGGGATTTTGATTGGCCTTTGTGCGGGATATTTTGGGGGCCGGACAGACACGCTGCTTTCACGATTTGTAGATATTCTCATGGCGTTTCCGGGGCTTTTGCTCGCGATTTTGATTGTGGCGATTCTTGGTTCAGGGCTTATCAATACCATCATCGCAATTTCCTTTTTCTCCATACCAGGTATGGCGAGGAGGACCCGCGGAATGGTCATGAGTATAAAAAAGAGGGAATATGTACAGGCCTGCTATATTTTTGGGGCAAGTGATGCGCGGATTCTGGCCACCCATGTGTTTCCTAATTGCATTTCTCTGATTATCGTGGATGTAACCTTGGCGCTGGGGACGGCAATCCTCACCTCATCCTCCCTCTCGTTTTTGGGGCTAGGTGTGCAGCCGCCCACGGCGGAATGGGGGGCTATGATGAACCAGGCCCGAGAGATGATCCGTCTGGAGCCCATTCACGCCATCATTCCCGGCATCGCGATTACACTCGTGGTTTTAAGCTTCAGCCTTGTGGGCGATGGTCTGCGCGATGCCCTTGACCCGAGATTAAAGAACATCTGATGGGGGTGCAGGATTATGGATAATGTGATACTGGAAGTTAAAAATCTGAAAACCTATTTTTATACGGAAGAAGGGATTGTCCACAGCGTAGATGGGCTGAGCTACCAGCTTAAAGAAAAAGAAACCCTTGCCATTGTCGGGGAATCGGGATGCGGAAAGAGCGTGAGTTCCCTGTCTGTTCTCCGAATCATCCAGTCCCCTCCGGGAAAGATCGAATCAGGAAGCGAGATCCTTTTTCATGGGAAGGATCTCCTCAAATACAGCGAAAAGGAGATGCAGAATATCCGAGGAAATGAAATTTCCATGATCTTTCAAGAGCCGATGACGTCCTTAAACCCAGTGTTTACCGTGGGGCAGCAGATTCACCAGGTTCTCCACTACCACCAGAAGATTTCAAAGAAGGCGGCGAGGGAGCGGGCGATTGAGATGCTAAAGCTTGTGGGGATTCCGTCCCCGGAGCTTACCATTGACCAGTTTCCTCATCAGCTTTCCGGCGGCATGCGCCAGCGAGTGATGATTGCCATGGCATTAGCATGCAATCCACACATCCTCATAGCGGACGAGCCAACTACGGCGCTGGATGTAACCATCCAGGCCCAGATCCTGCGGCTGATGCTGGAACTGAAGGAAAAGCTGAATATGGCAATTATTTTGATCACTCATGATATGGGCGTAGTGGCTGAGACTGCAGACAATGTGCTGGTTATGTACGCAGGGCAGGCCATTGAATATGGTTCAGCTAGAGATATTTTTGCGGCGCCCAGGCATCCCTATACCCAGGGGCTTTTGAAATCCATTCCCAAGCTCAATGAAGATGTGGATCGGCTCTATGCCATCAAGGGCTCGGTGCCCAGCGCGGCGAATTTCCCGGAGGGCTGCCGGTTTGCGCCCCGGTGCGAACATTGCAGGGAGATTTGCAGGGAAAAGGCGCCTGGACTTTATCAGATGGAAAATGGCCGTCAGGTGCGGTGTCACTTGTATGCAGGAGGTGGCCAAAAATGAAAGAAATAATTTTATCTGTGAAAGATTTGGTGATCCACTATCCAATTAAAATGAAGGTGAATGGGAAGTTGTGGTCACAGAAAAATCGGGTGCAGGCAGTGAATGGTATTTCATTCGATGTGTATAAGGGGGAAACTCTTGGTATTGTGGGGGAATCCGGATGTGGAAAATCCACATCGGGGAGAGCCATTGTCCGCCTGGAAAAGCCAACCTCCGGACAGATCCTCTATAAGGGGGAGGATATCTGGGCGTATGACAAGGAAAAATTGTTCGAATACCGTAAAAAGGCGCAAATGATTTTTCAGGATGCGTACTCTACCTTGGATCCGCGATTTACCATTGGCCGGAGTATCTGTGAGCCCATGGTGATCCACAAAATGGGGACCAGAGAAGAAAATGAGAAGCGGGCCAAGGAGCTGATGCGGGAGGTGGGAATCCCAGAAAGCTATTATGAGCGCTATCCTCATGAATTTTCCGGCGGGCAGCGGCAGAGAATTGGCGTTGCCAGAGCCCTTACCTTAAATCCTGATATACTGGTATGCGATGAGCCGGTTTCCGCTCTAGATGTGTCGGTTCAGGCTCAGGTGCTGAACTTAATGAAGGATTTGCAGGAACGGATGGAATTGACCTATATTTTCATCTCCCACAATCTGAGCGTAGTCAGGCATCTCTGTGACAGGATAGGCGTGATTTATTTAGGGAATATGGTGGAGCTTTCTGAGAAAAGAGAGCTGTTTTCCAATATGTTGCATCCATACACTCGGGCGTTGATCTCTGCGATTCCCATTCCGGATCCAGAGTACAAGAGAGAAAAGATTATCTTGGAGGGGGACGTTCCTACCCCTATCAATCCGCCCAAGGGATGTCCCTTCGCTTCGAGATGTATTTATGCTACAAAGCTGTGCTGGGAAGAAAAGCCCGCTCTGGAAGTTGCGTGTGAAGGGCATCAGGTGGCCTGTCATATATATGGGAGTAAAAAGGAAATCATGCAAGGGCTGATGAAGGAGGCAAAGATCCCTCTCCCCAAGAGAGAAGGTCTGGCATGAAAAGACAGATTATCAGGAGGGAAAGGAAGACGAAAGGATGAAGGTTGCGATTGGAGGACAGGGTTCCGCGTTTTTACTGAAGGAAGCGGTAAAAGCGTATCTGCAGGAAAATGGGTATGAGCTGGAGGATATGGGCCAGATTGATCCGGAAGATAGCGGGCATTACTTTGTGGATACAGTAAAGCAGGTAGCAAACAAGGTAAAAAGCGGGGAATGTGAAAAGGGTATTGTGATGTGCGGCAGCGGGGCCGGCGTTTCCCTTGTGGCGAACAAAATTAAGGGGATTTACTGCGTAGCCTGTGAGAGCATTTTTACCGCAGAGCGCATCCACGCTTTTAACCAGGCGAATCTCATGTCCATGGGAGCCATGGTGGTAACACCCCAGAAGGCCTGTGAGATGGCCACTGCGTTTTTGAAGAGCACGTACACGGGAGACGCCCTGGATCATGTGAAAAGAGTAGAGGAAGAATATTTTAAATAGGAGATAGAGGAGGAAGTTGCCATGGCAATGGTAACGGCATTTTTGCCAAAGGGGTATCCGCAGTCCATCAAGAATAAGTTCATTGCAGCCCTGGGCGATGTGGAATGCATTGGGCTGGAGATGGATCGGCAGTATGAGCACGTATATCTTCATGAGTTTGATGGGGATCACTGCGATGAGGCTATGAAAAAAACAAAATATCTTGTGATTTACACTGGAGCAGGAAAAAAACTTTCCGCAAAAGAGCGCCTGGCGGAACTGTTCCGCCAGAAATGCGATGAGATTTTCGGTCCGGAGGATACGCTGTATGCATCTCTTGTTGTTGAGGAACACACCAACTGGATGATCTCCTGCGAGGGAGAGATGCGGTGCGAGGATTCGGCTGCTGTGGCAGCACAACTAGCGTACCAGGAAGACTAAGGCAAGAAGAAAGGAGGAAAAGCATGGCAATGCTGGTTGGGTTTATCCCTAAGGGATATTCCGAAGAGGCTAAGCAAAAATTTATTGAAGGGTGTGCTCGATGTGAAAGCCAGGGATTAAAGCTGGCGGCAAATTTCGAGCATGTATATCTCCATGAGTTCGACGGGGATCACTGCGACGAGGTGATGAAAAAGACAAAGATTATGCTCTGCTATACAGCAGAAAAAAAGGGATTGATCAATAAGGCAGAGTTTGTACAGCTTTTTAAGGAGACTTGTGATGAGGCCTTTGGAGAAGGTGAGACTGCGAACGCGGTTGTCTATTTGGAGGAGCACGAAAATCCCTTTATCTCCATCGAGGGGGTCATGCGTAGCGAAGATCAGGAAATGATGGCTTATCTGGCGTCCTTAAATCAGGACGAAGAAGATTAAAAAGGGAGGGAGATTTCAATGACAACACTTGTTCTTTATGTTTCGAATCGTTATGTGGACAGCGCCAAGAAGAAAGAGATAATTGAGGCCGCTAAATCCAGCTTGTGTGAGGGGCTTCACATGGAACCCTCGGATGTGTGGGTGGTTTTGGAAGCCTTTAAGGACGGAGAGGCCAATGAGCGGGTACATCACTGCTATTTCCCTGTGCTCTATACGCCGGAGGGAACGCCCTATTCGTATAAGAAGCGGGCCGGTGAGTTGATGAACGAGCGCCTGCGTGCCCTTCTTCCAGAAGAGGAGGTAGGCCACGTATATTTCCATATGAAGGAGCATGCAACTGAGAATGCGGCAGACAACGGGGTTCTTTTAAAATACGATGCAGAGGCAATCAGACGTCTGGATGTGGGCCGCGGTGTGAACAGCACCCCTTGGCTGGACTGAAAAATAGGAGGATGCAAAAATGACACATGTATATGCTTACGTAAAGGAAATCGTTGAAAAAGAACAGCTGCACAGTCTTATTGGCGCGATCAAGAGCGCGGTGACTGAGGGATTTAACATGGAGGACAGCGCGTCCACCGTTGCGGTGAAGGAGCTTGCCGCTGACAGCTACAGCGAGGGCTTTGGCGCTTTTGTCCTGGTCTATACGGCTAAGGGAAAGGGCATTGACATTAAAAAGCGTTTTGCCAAGTTGCTTGACAAGGGAATGCGCCGCGTGATTGGCGAGGATCAGGAGGTGCGTCTTGTGATCAAGGAACAGGCCAATGATATGACCGGTGTGAACGGCGTGTTGCGCTGCAATAAGAAGGATCTGAATACCCAGTATGAACTGGGATGAAAAAATGGGAAATCAAGCAGGAGGGAGAATAGAGATGGAAAGAGATGTAACAAAGATGATGTATATGGAGCTCAGACAGGAGTGGAAGCGGATCTGCGATGAGGCACGCCCCCGTATGGCACCAAAGTGCAAGGCCTGCGCGGAATGTGACAGCGCCCGTCCAAAGTGCAACTTTGTCTCCAGCGACCGGGGCCGCTCAGGCATCCGCAACTATGAGAAGTTGCAACAGATTAAGCTGGCCTGCGACACGATCTATGAGGGAGGAAATGGGGATGAGATTGATTCCTCCTGCGATTTCTTTGGAGAGAAAATGCGCGCGCCTGTTTTCAATGCGCCTATCGCTTGGGTGGGAAATAATCTGCCCAACACCCATTTTGTAAAGCCGGGTGTAGAGCGCGTGGATGGAAAAGCCACAAACAGCGATGACTATGCCTACAGCAAGGCACTCATCGACGGATGCGCGGATGTGGGCAGTATTGGCTGGGTGGCAGATTCTAAGCATCATCCTCTTGTCCATTTTTATGAGGATGGTCTCCGGGCCATCAAGGAGAGGAATGGACGGGGGGTTCCCACCATCAAATCCTGGGATGACGAGAAGCTGTCCAATAAGATCAAACAGGCCGAGGAGGCTGGCGCCGTGGCGATTGCCTGCGACATCGACTGTGTGGGCCTGGGCTATATGTCTATCAACGGCAAGTATGATACCCTTCCGGGGCTTTCAAACCCCAAATCCGCGAAGCAGCTGCGGGAGATCTTTTCAATCACAAGCAAGCCCTATATCTTAAAGGGGATTATGACGCCCCAGGGGGCGGTAAAGGCCTGTGAAGCGGGAGCGGCAGGTATTGTCGTGTCCAATCATGCGGGCAACAACCTGGATCAGTCCCTGGCCACCATTGAGGTGCTGGAGAGCATTAAGCGGGCGGTGGGAAATGACATCAAGGTATACATTGACGGCGGATTCCGCCACGGTGAGGATGTCTTTAAAGCCCTTGCCATGGGAGCGGACGGCGTGCTCATCGGCCGGCCGGTGATGATTGCTGCGGAGGGCGGCGAGGCCTACGGCGTGTCCATCTACATGCAGAAGATTATCTGGGAGCTGCAGAATGCCATGCGCATGACCGGCTGCCTGAGCTTAAAAGATATCACCAGGGATAAGATCTATATCACAAAAGAATTTTAATATTTTTTAGAGGCGGTACATAAATGAGCGATGTGACACAGTTGATGTATATGGAGCTACGCAGGGAATGGAACCGCATTTTGGACGAGGCGAGGCCGCGGGTCGCGCCTCGGTGCAAAGCGTGCAGGGAGTGCGACAGCCGCCGGCCCAGGTGTATGTTTGTTTCCAGCGAGCGGGGAAAGAGCGGAGAGCGTAATTATGAGAAGCTGCAGCAGATCCACTTGGCGGCAGATACAATCTATGAGGGCGGCAACGGGGACGAAATTGACGCCTCCTGTATGTTTTTCGGGGAGAAGATGAGTGCTCCGGTATTTAACGCACCTATTGCGTGGATAAAGAACGCCTTTCCGGCCAGCCACTTTAAAAAAGAAGGGGTGGAGGCAGTAGATGGGAGGGCTACGGACAGCGACGATTATGGATATACAAAGGCGCTGATCAAGGGATGCGCCGACGTAGGATCTATCGGCTGGGTGGCGGACTCCAAACACCATCCCTTGGTTCATTTCTTTGCGGACGGGCTCCAGGCGATTCGGGAACAGAACGGCCGGGGCGTGCCCACCATCAAATCCTGGGAGAAGGAAGAAATGATCGAGCGGATTCAAAGGGCGGACGCGGCAGGCGCTGTGGCCATTGCCACGGATATTGACTGCGTGGGCCTGGGGGATATGTCGATCAATGCCAAGTACGACTCCCTTCCCGGAGTCGTGACGCCAAAGTCCGCGGCCCAGCTTAAGGAGATTTTTTCCGTGACCAAGCGCCCGTACATACTGAAGGGGATCATGACCCCTCAGGGGGCGGTAAAGGCCTGCGAGGCGGGAGCTTCCGCCATTGTGATCTCCAACCATGCGGGCAACAGCTTAGATCAGTCCCTAGCGACCATTGAGGTGCTGGAGGATATTAAGCGGGCGGTTGGAGATGAGATCAAGATCTATATCGACGGGGGCTTTCGCCATGGCGAGGACGTGTTTAAGGCCATTGCCATGGGAGCGGATGGCGTGCTTATCGGCCGGCCGGTGATGGTGGCCGCTGAGGGAGCGGAAGCTTACGGCGTATCCATTTATCTGCAGAAGGTGATTTGGGAATTAAAAAATGCCATGCGGATGACCGGGTGCAGGACATTAAAGGATATAACAAGAGACAAGATATATATTTCCAAGGAATTTTAGAGAAGGTGGACCACAATATGCTGGGAGATATTTTATATAAGACCATTGATGAAAAGAGGGAAGAATTGATGCGGGCAGCCCGAAAGATCTGGGAGAATCCGGAACAGGGCAATCATGAGTTTATCGCCTCCGATACATGTGCAGAGCTCTTGGAAAAGGAGGGCTTTGCGGTGGAGCGGGGATACGGGGGAGTTCCTACGGCTCTACGTGCTTCGTACGGCTCTGGTAATCCGGTGATCGGGCTTTTGGGAGAGTTTGACGCTCTGCCGGGACTGAGCCAGAAGGATGTCTGCTACAAGGAGCCGGTTGTTGAAGGGGGATGGGGGCATGGCTGCGGCCACTGCCTGATGTGCCCTTCAGATATAGGAGCCCTGCTGGGGCTTAGGGATGAGATGAAGGCCAAGAACCTGCCGGGAACCATTGTGTTTTACGCCTGCCCCGCAGAGGAAACGGTGGGGGGAAAGGGAGCTATGGCAAGCGGCGGCGCCTTTAAGGAGCTGGACATTGCCCTGTGCTGGCATCCGGGCAAGTATAATCGTTCTTCCTACAGCCGACTGACCGGATCCAATGGCCATTTATACAAGTTTTACGGAAAGGCGGCCCATGCTGCCTGCGATCCGCACCTGGGGAGAAGCGCCCTGGATGCGGTAGAGTTGATGGATATCGGGGCCAATTACCTGCGGGAACATGTGCCCCCGGATGTGCGCATCCATTACTGCATCACCAATGGGGGAAGCGCGCCCAATGTGGTCCCGGATTTCGCTGCTGTAAAGTATACGTTCCGTGCTATGGACATTAATACCATGAATGATGTAGAGGAACGGCTGCAGAATATCGCGGACGGGGCGGCATTGATGACAGGCACCCGGGTAGACGTGGAGAAACTGGGCGGCTGCTATCCAGTTTTGAATAATCATGTGGTGGCAGATGTGATTGACGAGTGCATGCGGGCGATCCCGATGGAAGAGTGGAGCCCGGAGGAAATTGCTTATGCAAAGAAGCTCAACGAGACAGTGCCTGAGGAGTGGAAGCGTTGCGTAGCGCTTTCGGGGAGCGCTCCAGATACACAGCTTCATGTAGGCGTTATGCCTATTGACCGGGATGATGATTTTGGATCCTCGGATATCGGGGATGTGTCCCACATGTGCCCCTCCTGTTTCTACAAGGGGGCATGCTTCCCCATCGGAGCCTCCTATCACAGCTGGCAGGTGGCCGCTGTGGCCGGCATGAGCATCGGATTTAAGAGCATGATTAACGGCGCCCGGATGACGGGGCTGACGGCTCTCCGTTTTTTGACAGAGCCAGAGCTGGTGGAGAAGGCAAAGGAAGAATTCAAAAAGAGCATGGTGGGAAGAAGCTATGAGCCGCTGATGCCGGACAAGGTAGAGTATCCCAGCCGTCCGCAGTAAGGGGAGGAAAGTCGATGGAGCGTGTGTCTGAGATAGCGATTGATTATTATTACGATTATGCAGAGCTGGAGACCGCGTTGAAGGCCATGGCGGAGGAAAACCCCAAATTGTGCCGTCTCCAGAGCATTGGAAAAACCTATGAGGGAAGAAACGTCTATCTGCTGGAAATCACGGATTTTGACCAGGGCCTTCCGGAGGAAAAGCCCGGTTACTACGCGGAAGCCTGTACCCATGCGGAGGAATTTTGCGGGACAAATGCGGCCCTGCTTCTGGCAAAGGAGCTTTTGCTCGCCTATGGACGGGATGGGGAGATGACCCAGCTGTTAAAGGATGTTGTCTTTTATATCGTGCCCCGGGTGAACCCGGATGGCGTGGATCGGGTCATGAAGACCGGCTTGATCGGAGTTGCAAATGGAAAATATTCCCCGGAAGAATATCAGCCTTTCCCGGGGCTGTGCCCGGCGGATCTCAACGGAGATGGGATTGTGGCGCAGATGCGGGTAGAAGATCCGGATGGCGAGTGGAAGGTGTCAGAGAAGGATCCCCGGCTGATGGTTCTCAGAAAGCCCGATGAACAGCAGGGAACTTTTTACCGGATGTACCCGGAGGGGATTATCCAGGGGGACTCGGTGGGTTTTCCGATCCCGAGGACCAGGGATGTGAACCTGAACCGGAATTATCCGGTCAACTGGCTTCCGGAAAACCTGCAGTACGGCGCCTGTGAGTTCCCCTTATCGGAGCCGGAGACCCGGGCGGTGGCCCATTTTATCTATTCCCACCCCAATATTGCCGGAGTGATATCCTATCATACCAATGCCGGCGCCATCATGCGCCCCTTCAGCGGAAAAGGGGATGAGAATTTTCTGGGCGCGGACCTGGCGCTCTACAATTATCTGGGCGCCATGGGCAAAGAAGATCTGGGGTATGAGGTAATGTCCACCTTCGGCGGGTTTACTCCCGATAAGAGCCGGGTGAGAGGAGGGACCCTGTCTGACTGGACCTTTGAGATGCTTGGCATCCCTTCGTTCATGCTGGAGCTGTGGAACGTGTACGACGCGGCGGGTACTGAGCGGCCCAAGGAATTCCATTTTGCGGCAAAGGATGAGGACAAGGATCTGGCCATTCTGCAATGGGCGGACAAGGCCATGGGGGAAAAAGCCTATGTGCCCTGGACGAAGGTATCCCATCCTCAGCTTGGAACCGTGGAAGTAGGGGGCTGGAATTGGATTTATGTGGAGCGCAATCCACCAGAATCTTATTTGGAGGATCTGGCGGGAAAGGCGGCTTCCTTTACCATAAAGCTGGCTAAAGCTCTGCCAAAGTTGGCTGTCCGGAAATTATATGCAGAACAGCTTGCAGATACGATCTACAAAGTGGGGGCGGTCATCCGCAATTCTGGGTATCTCCCCACATATTTGACCAGCCAGGCGATGGAGGTAAAGGCAGCAAAACCGGTGAGGGTGGATCTGAAGGCTCCAGGAGGCAATGTGGACATTGTATGCTGTACGGACCGGGGAAATATCGGCCATCTGGCGGGGCGGTTCGGACGGGATGCCGAGTGGTCAAGGGATCGGGCCATGTGGAGCCCCACTGAAAAGCGGATTGAGTGGATTATCCGGGCAAAAGACCCTGATATCGTGTTGGAGGTAGAGGCGTCTTCTCCGCGCTGCGGGACTGCCCGCGGGAAAGTTACGCTGTCTGATTTCAAAATAATAGATACGAGGAGAATACATAATGAAATTTAAAATTGGTGTGACCTGCGCAGTGGACGCGCCGGACGGATCCCCCTTCCCTCTGGTGAATTCGGATATCTGCGCGACCATTGATTTTTTGGCGGAAAATGGATTCGATTCCATTGAGCTGCATTTGTTAAAACCCTCTGAAGTGGATGGATCTCGGATAAAGGAATACTGCGACCAAAAGGGGATTTTGATTTCCAGTATTGGGACAGGCATGGCCTATGGAAAAGAGGGGCTTTCCATCACCTCTACAGATGAAGATGTGCGCAAGAGGGCGGTGCAGCGTCTAAAAGAACAGTTGGATCTGGCTTCCCTGCTAAACTGCAGCATTGTTATCGGATCCATGCGGGGAGTGATTGGCCCTAAGGACAGCCGGGAGGCTGTGGATTCCCGGATGATTGAATCCTGCAAAGAGTTGTGTGAATATGCAGAAAGAGGAAATGGTACTATTGTGATTGAGGCCATCGACCGGTTTGAGACCAACTACCTACAGCGTGCGGAGGAAGTAATGGATATTATCCACCGGGTGGGGAGCGACAGGCTGGGAGTCCATTTGGATACCTATCACATGAATATGGAAGAAAGGGACTGGAAACAGCCGGTCCTTTTGTGCAAGAATCACCTGAAACATGTGCATGTAGCGGATAATACGCGCCACTATCCAGGATACGGGCTGATCAATTTTGCCCCATTTTTGGAGGCGCTGGAGGCGATTGGCTACGACCAGACGTTGACAATGGAATGCTACCCGGTTCCGGATGGAAAGACGTCGGTTCTGCGAGGAATGGAATTTTTGCGCGGGCTGATGAAGGAAGCGAACAAATAGGTATATTTATGTAGGGGGATATATGAGTGTATAGGTGGTTCTCCGAAGGGACAGGTGCCGATAGGATGATAAGGGAATTCTGAATATCAGCCTGATTGATTTTTTGTTGGACAAAAATCTGGTATAGCTGCAAAAGAGATATTTTTGTTCTCGAAATAAGCCCCGGCATCAGGCTCACAAAGAGCCCGGTGCCGGGGCCGACTTTTTTCTGCGATTTTCTGTGATCTTACTTTACAACATCCAGCTTGAAATCAAAATATTTCACCGCGTTGTTGTAGCAGATTCCTTTTACGATCTCCTCCAGGGCTTTCATATCCGCCGGATACTCGCCGTTCTCTACCCAGCCTCCGATGAGCTCGCAGAGAATGCGGCGGAAATAGTCGTGGCGGGTGTAGGACAGGAAGCTTCTGGAGTCCGTGAGCATGCCGATGAAGTTGCCGAAGCAGCCAAGGTTGGCTAAGGAGGACATCTGCTCGGTCATGCCGATCTTATGGTCATTGAACCACCAGGCGGAACCCTGCTGAATCTTGCCCGGGAACTTCTCCTGGAAGCAGCCGATGATGGTGCCGATGGCGGCGTTGTCATTGGGGTTCAAGGAGTACAGGATGGTCTTGGGAACCTCGTTAGACGCGCTGAGAGCGTTTAAGAAGTCCGCAAGCTGAGCGCTGGGCGCATAGTCGTTGATGCAGTCGAAGCCCGTGTCCGGACCCAGTTTCTCAAACATATACGCGTTGTTGTCGCGCTTGCAGCCATAGTGAAGCTGCATAATCCAGCCCATGCGGCTGTACTCCTTTGCCACGAAGAGCATGAATGCGGTCTTGTACTTTAGCTCCTCCTCGCGGGAAAGGGTCTCGCCGGTGAGACGCTTCTTCATGATAGCATCCACCTCTCCATCAGAAGCGGGGGCGTACATCACGAACTCAAGGCCGTGGTCCGATACTTTGCAGCCCATGGAGTCAAAGAATGCCATGCGGTTCTTGATGGCCTCCTTCAGGGAAGCAAAGCCGTCGATGGAGATGCCGCTTACTTCAGCCAGCTTGGCGATGTACTCGGCATAGGTGGGCTTTTCAATATTGATGGCCTTATCCGGTCTCCAGGCGGGCAGTACCTGCACGTCAAAGGTGGAGTCCTCCGCGATTTTCTTGTGCCACTCTAAGGAATCAACCGGGTCGTCCGTGGTGCAGATCAGGGTGACGCCGGACTGCTTGATGATGTTGCGTACGCTCATGGAATCCTGATGCAGCTTTTCATTGCACAGGTTCCATACTTCCTCGGCGGTATCACCGTTCAGATATCCCTCAAAGCCGAAATACTTTCTGAGCTCCAAGTGGCTCCAGTGGTACAGAGGGTTGCCGATGAGCTTGGGCATGGTCTCTGCCCAGGCCTGGAACTTCTCGCGGTCCGTGGCATCGCCGGTGATGTATTTCTCGTCCACGCCGTTGGAGCGCATCTGACGCCATTTATAGTGGTCCCCGCCCAGCCACACCTGGGTAATATTGTCAAACTTGCGGTCCTCGTAGATTTCCTGGGGATTGATGTGGCAGTGATAGTCCAGGATGGGCATGTTCTCCGCATAGTCATGATACAGGGTCTTGGTCATGTCAGTGGAAAGCAAGAAATCCTTGTCCATAAATTGTTTCATGTCTGAAACCTCCTTAAAATTTAAAAATTTGTGGTGTTTCTTTTTATGAGATCAGAGGCGATTGTAGTCCGGCTGGGGACGTTTACACCGCTGAAAACTCCCATGAGGGTGTTGACCGTGGTAGTGCACAGAGCCTCCACCTTGCTGTCAACAGATGTGATCTCCGGGTCCGTGCACAGGGCCAGGAGCGAATTGTTGTATCCCACGATGCTCAATCCGTCGGGGATGGAAATGTTTCTGGCATGGGCATACTTGACGGCACCTACGGCCAGAGAATCATCGGAAGTCATCACAGCGTCAAAAACCAGACCTTCTTCTGCCAGAGAGAGGAGCATATCCCGGGAAGCCGTCACATCCTTGACACACTGGCGGATCAGCTCCTGACGCAGGGGAATGCCTGCGGCCGCCAGGGCATCCTTATAGCCCTCCAGCTTATTTAAACCGCTGTAGGAATGGCTGCTGTAAAAATATAGGACATTCTTATGGCCGGAGCCAATTAAAAGGGATACGGCCTGACTGACCGCGGCCCGATCGTCACAGACCGTGCTGTAAATATTTTCCCCCTCAAGCCAGCCGTTTACAAGCATAATGGGGAGATCTGCAGCAGCGTCCAGAAGATAGGCGTTGTCCCGGGAGCGCATCTCCACAAATTTGGAGCCGGCCAGAATGATGGCGTCCACCCGCTTGGAGCGCAGGAGCTCAAAATACTTCTGCTTAACTTCCAGATCGTAGCCTGTGCAGCAGAGAATCGAGTCATAGCCATGGCTGCGCAGGCTGCGTTCCAGATAATAAATGGCGCCGGCCAGATAGGGATCTGAGGAATCCGAACACATGATGCCTACGGTATGCATCGTGTCAAGTCCCAGGCCGCGGGCAAATACATTGGGCGTATACCCCAGCTCGTCCATAACTTTTAATACTTTTTCACGGGTTTTCTCGCTGACATTGGGATTGCCGTTTAAAACCCTGGAAACTGTGGCGATGGATACACCTGCATGCTGCGATACGTCAAAAAAAAAAAAAAAATCCACCTCACATTCTGTAAGCGCTTACAAGCTAAAATTATTATACATTTTTTGGGGGGAGAGTGCAACTGTTTTTAAAATAATATTGACTTCCGGAACAAAAGCGGATACAATAATTGTAAGTACTTACAATTCTGGATTAGCAAGCAAAACAGAATTGTTATCATGAAACAAAGAGGAGAATAAGACCATGCAGGACATTGTCAAGATCAATCATACGGATAACGTTGCCGTAGCCCTACGACCCCTGACAAAGGGAGAAATCCTGGATGTGGACGGGGAAAAGGTGGAGCTTAAGGAGGACATTCCCCAGGGGCATAAATTTGCTCTCCGGGACATTGCTTCCGGGGAGGAGATTATCAAGTACGGTTTCCGCATCGGCTATGCCAAGGAGGCCATCGGAAAGGGCCAATGGATTCATGTACACAACGTAAAGACAGCTCTGGGAGACATTTTAGACTACACCTATGAGCCGGCGGGGCAGGATGTAGTGCCCACGGAGCACGTGTATTTTGAGGGATACCGGCGCAGCGACGGGAAGGCGGGCATCCGCAATGAGATTTGGATTATCCCAACCGTGGGCTGTGTAAATTCCATTGCCAAGGCTCTGGAGACGCAGGCAAAGAGCCTGATCGGCGGCAGCGTGGAGGATGTGATTGCATTTCCGCACCCCTACGGATGTTCCCAGATGGGGGATGACCAGGAGAACACGCGCAAGGTTCTTGCGGATATGATTCATCACCCCAATGCCGGCGGCGTGCTGGTGCTGGGCCTGGGCTGCGAGAACAGCAATATTCCGGTGCTCATGGACTACATCGGGGAGTACGATGACAGGCGTGTGAAATTCCTCCAGTGCCAGGACGTAGAGAATGAGATGGAGGCGGCGATGAAGCTTCTTGGGGAGCTGGCGGATTACGCGGGCACCTTTACGCGGGAGAAGATTGATGCGTCCGAGTTGGTAATCGGCATGAAGTGCGGCGGCTCTGACGGTCTTTCCGGCATCACGGCCAATCCGGTCGTGGGAGCGTTCTCGGATCTGCTGGTGAGCAAAGGCGGAACCACGATTCTCACCGAGGTTCCGGAGATGTTTGGAGCAGAGACCATTCTCATGAACCGCTGTGCCACGCCGGAGCTCTTTGAGAAGACCGTGGATTTGATCAATAACTTCAAAAATTACTTTACAAGCCACAACCAGACCATTTATGAGAATCCCTCACCGGGCAACAAAAAAGGCGGAATCAGCACCCTGGAGGACAAGTCTTTAGGCTGCACCCAAAAGTCCGGAAGCGCTTTGGTGCGGGGCGTGCTGGAGTACGGCGAACCGGTGAAGGTGAAGGGATTAAACCTTTTAAGCGCTCCGGGAAATGATCTTGTGGCGGCTACCGCCCTGGCTGTGTCCGGCGCCCATATGGTGCTTTTTACCACAGGCCGGGGGACTCCGTTTGCTTCCCCGGTGCCTACCGTGAAAATTTCCAGCAACTCCCGTCTGGCGGGATACAAGGACAACTGGATTGATTTCAATGCGGGGCGCATGGTGGAGGATAAGACCAAGGAAGAGCTGGCTGGGGAGCTTCTCGACTATGTGCTGGCCGTGGCCTCCGGAAAGAAGGTAAAGTCCGAGGAGGCGGGCTTCCATGATATGGCAATTTTCAAGCAGGGGGTAACCCTGTAAGCATTTTGGCCTGCAAGGGGGATTTGCATGAAGTTAAACAGGACAGCAAAGCGGACCGTTGATATATTGAAGCTTGTCTCTAAAAAACCGGACGGCGTCACCTTGGATGAGATCTGTGAAAAGCTGGATATGCCAAAGACAAGCGCTTACGATATCGCTACCACCCTGGTTTATACGGGGATGCTTCATGTGGCGAGGGAGCAGCGCCAGCGTTATACCATTGGTCTCACCGCTTACCGTGTGGGGATTAATTACACCAACAATCTGGATTTTATCAGCGTCATTGACCCGGTATTAAAAAATTTTGCCAGAGAGGTGGGAAAGACCGTATTCTTCGGGGTGCGTTCCGAGGACGCCATCGTCTACATCCGAAAGTTCGAACCGGAAAATCCTATTATTACCACAGCCACCGTGGGAACAAAGAACCCGGTTTACTGCACATCCCTCGGAAAAGCAATTCTGGCCTACAGCGACGAGGAGGAGCAGCAGGAAGTATTTGAGCGGCTCGTCTTTAAAAAGTTCACGGAGAGGACCATCGACAGCCTTCCGGCATTTAAAGAGGAGCTGACTCGGGTACGGGAGCGGGGCTATTCTCTGGATGCGAGAGAGCTGGAAGAGCATATGGAGTGCGTGGGCGCTCCAGTATTTGGGCCGGACGGCGGCGTGGTGGGAGCCATCAGCCTGTCAAGCCTCTATAAGCCGACAGAGGATTATGAGGCTTTGGGCCATCTGGCCAGCGAGAAAGCCATGGAACTGTCCCGCAGCCTGGGTTTTTTGGGAAACATATCGTAAAACAAGGCGTATTTTTATGGGCTTTCCCTGTTGACAAATGAATGCGCAGAGATTAAAATTTAGTTATGAATCGCAAATATGAAAGTAGTTCGTATATGCGAATATGTGTAAAGGAGAAGAAAGATGAAAAAGGAAAAAGTATTAGCAAGACTGAAGGAAGACTGCCTGGTAGCGGTTATCCGCGCGAAGAACTATGAGCAGGGCGAGAAGGTTGTTGATGCGGTTATCGCCGGCGGCATCAACCTGATTGAGCTGACTATGACCATGGACGAGGGCGATCCGGTAGGCTTCATCAAGCTGATGGCTGAGAAGTATAAGGACAACGACAAGGTTGTGATCGGCGCAGGAACCGTTCTGGATCCCGAGACCGCAAGAGCCTGCATCCTGGCCGGAGCAAACTATATCGTAAGCCCGGGCCTGAATGTGGAGACCATCAAGCTCTGCAATCGTTACCGTGTGCCCATGCTGCCCGGCGTTATGACTCCCACCGAGGCCATTACCGCGATGGAAGCCGGCGCTGATATCATCAAGATTTTCCCCGGAAATATCGTGGGACCGGCAGCAATCAGTTCCTTCAAGGGCCCCCTTCCCCAGGGCGAGTTCATGCCTTCCGGCGGTGTGGACGTGGACAA
>CALWBS010000158.1 GCA_944376135.1 uncultured Enterocloster sp. | reverse complement strand
CAGCTCGTTGCCTCAATCATTGCAATTCCTCCTGGTGTTGGTGTGTTCCCGGTTTATGCTTTGTTGTGTCAATATGCATAAACCATAACTGGCTTTAGTATACAACTTTTACAAAAGATATGCAAGGCTTACTTTTTTCCATGCATTCCCCAGAACACCTTCTCCGCCGTGATGGGCAGCTCCCGGATGCGCACGCCCACCGCATGGTACACCGCATCCGCAATGGCCGGTGAGGGCGTGTTGATGACGATCTCCCCGATGGATTTCGCTCCGAAGGGGCCGGTAGGCTCGTAGCTGGTCTCAAACTCCACCTGAATCTTTCCCACGTCCAGACGGGAGGGAAGCTTGTACTGCATCAGGGAATTTTCAAACACTTGTCCCTTGGCCGAGTAGGTCACATCCTCGTACAGCGCCATGCCGATTCCCTGGGCCAGGCCGCCCTCGGTCTGCACCCGCGTCAGATTGATATTCAAAGGTGTCCCGCAGTCAACGGCAGCCGCAAAGTTTAAAAGCTCCACCTGGCCGGTCTCCGTATCCACTTCCACCTCGGCGGCCCCGGCCATAAAGGGCGGCGGGGACACCGGCGATGTATGGGACACCGTGACCTGCAGCGCATCCTCATTAAAGCACATGGCACGGTTTGCAATATCCTTCAGGGATATCTCCCGCGGCGCCCCGGCCGCAGCATGGGAACCGCCCCCAGCGTTCGCTTCCTCAAAGCCCTTTGCCTCCAGGCGGCGGACCATTTTTCCGTCAAATTCCAGCTCCTTAGCGCTGCACGCCAGATACTGAGCCGCCTTGTCCAAAATCTTCTCCCGCAAACTCCCGCAGGCCTTCACCACAGCCATACCCGTAAGATACGCCGTGCTGGAGGCGTAAGAGCCGGAATCATAAGGGGACACATCCGTGTCCACGCCGCAGACCACAATATCATCCGGGTCACACTCCAGACACTCAGCGGCCACCTGGGCCAGGGTGGTATCGCAGCCCGTTCCCATATCCGCAGCTCCTATGGTCAGACTGTAAAATCCGTCGTCGTTCACCTTGATTGTCGCTCCGGCCACCTCCACGCCGGAAATTGCCGATCCCTGCATGGCCATGGCCAGGCCGACCGCCCGAACCTTTCCATTTCCCATATCCTTCCTCGGGTAAATGGAATCCCAGCCGATCATTTCCTTCACCCGAGCCACGCATCGGTCCAGAGCGCAGCTGGCGGCTGTCTCCCCGTAATAGGCGGGCATCGCATCGCCCTGCCGAACCATATTCAGTTCTCTAAAATGCACCGGATCCATGCCCATGCTCTCCGCCAGCTCTGAGACAGCGGACTCCACTGCAAAAATTCCCTGGGTGGCGCCGTAGCCCCGGTAGGCCCCGGCAGACATACGATTTGTGTAAACTACATCGTAGGCAAAACGGAAAGCCTTGGGCGTACCGTAAAGGGGAATCGACTTGTGGCCGGAAAGCCCCACCGTAGTTGGACCGTGCTCCCCGTAAGCCCCTGTATTGGAGAGCGTATATACATCCATGGCCTGAAGGATTCCCTGGTCGTCGCACCCCACCTTCACCCGCACCTCCATCTCATGCCGGGGGGAGGAGGCAATCTGGGACTCATAGCGGCTGTAAATCATCTTGGCCGGCTTCCCCGTCTTCATCGTCACGATAGCCGGGTAAACCTCCGCCGTAACTGTCTGCTTGGCCCCGAAACCTCCGCCGATTCTCGGCTTAATCACGCGGATTTTCGACTTGGGTATATCGAGCGCATGAGCCAGGACCCGGCGCACATGGAAGGCAATCTGGGTGGAGGCCACCACATTCAGGCGTCCGTACACATCCATGTAGGTAAATGCCCGAAAAGTCTCCATCATAGCCTGCTGATTGGCTTTTGTGTGGTAAACCCGCTCCACCACATGGGTGCAGCCGGCAAACGCCGCCTCCAAGTCGCCCTCTTCCTCACCGCCCGAGGCGCAGAGATTGCGGCTGTTGTCCGCCCCAACCGGACAGAGGGCCTTCCAGTCCTCTTCCGGGTGCACCAGGATAGCGCTGTCCTTCGCGTCATGCATGTCCAGTACAGGTTCCAGCACCTTGTATTTTACCCGGATTAAGCGCATGGCATGGTCCACCGCCGCCTCATTGATTCCCGCAACGATGGCCACCGCATCCCCCACAAAGCGCAGACGCCGGTCCAAAATCAGCCGGTCATAGGGGCTTGGCTCTGGAAATGTCTGTCCCGCCATGGTGAACCGCTTCTGCGGCACATCCTTCCAGGTGAGGATGCACTCGACTCCCGGAATTTTCCCTGCCACCCTGCAGTCAATCTCCTCCACCAGGGCATGGGCATGAGGGCTTCGCAGCACCTTTACGATCAGGCAGTCCTTTGGAGCCACGTCGTCCGTGTACACCGGCTTTCCCGTCACCAGCGCTTGGGCATCCTTTTTGACAATCGGGGCTCCCACCACCCGGAACCGCTTCCCTGTGAGGGGATTTATATATCCTTGGTATCTGTTTTCCATCGCTGCCCTCCTATGCATCCGCGGTCAAAGGCGTCTCCCGCCTCTGCCGCGCCCTTGCGTCCAGATATTTCTTTACCGCCCGAAGCTGGGACATATATCCGCTGCACCGGCACAGATTTCCCGCCAGGTATTCCTTAATTTCCTCTTCGCCGGCGCCGGGCAACTCCCGCACCATGGCCAGCACATTCATGATAAATCCGGGACTGCAGAACCCGCACTGCTCCCCGCCCTCTCTTGCCAAAAACATGCCGAAATCCTCCGCTTCCTCCTGAAGTCCTTCCAGAGTTGTCACGTGCCGCCCTGCAGCGCGCACAGCCAGGATAGAGCAGGAGAGCACGGGCTTCTCATCCAGCCACACCGTGCACAGCCCGCAGTTTGCCGTTTCACAGCCCCGCTTCACACTTAAACATCCCATCTGGCGCACCAGATCCAACAGCAGCATATCCGGGCGCACATCCGCCTGGACCTGCTTTCCATTCAGCCGAAACGCGATATTCACTGCTTTCTCACACTCCTTCCCCGCAAACGCTCCATCAGACGCCGGGTATAGACTTCCGCCAGGAAACACCGGTATTCTCCGCTCCCCCGCATATTGCTCCCGTATGTAAAATTCCCCGCCGCCTCTGCCGCCAGCTGGGGCAATGTGTCAAAATCATCCTCTTTAAGCCGCACCAGACGGGCTCTCCCGGGCCGCGCCCCGATGGATACAAACCAATGCCGTCCCTTGGAGGCCACGCAGCACGCAATCAGCGGAAAATCCGTCTGCGCATTTCTCTGGCTGGCATATGCCGCCTTCCGCCCGTCCTTTTTTATAATAATCCGCACCAGGATATCCCGGTCGTCCCTGCGCACGGGCCGGGCGGCAAACTCCTCCAGGGAAATGATTCCCTCATGAAAAAGTTCCACCTGAGCGTCCAGAGCCAGCATGCAGGTAAGAATGTCGGAAAATCCGAATCGCCCCCAGATGCTTCCCCCAACCGTGGCACAGCCTCGCATCTGCACTCCCACAATATGCCGGGTACATTCCTTAAAAATTCCCCCGAAATATGCGTTCAGTCCCTTGTCTGTCTCCAGCTGGCGCAGGGTACACATGCAGCCAATAAAAAATGCCTCGTCCGTCTCCTCTATTTTATCCAGTCCCAAACCGGACAAGTCCACAATCGTCCGCTTAGTGACCCCGGTCATCTTCATCCAGACCATGCCGCCCAGCACCAGGCTGCTCCGCTTTTTACAGAGCTCATACGCCTCCGCAAGGCTTTCCGCCTTCACATAATCATCTGCTCGAAACATTCCCTTTTTCCTTCCTTATCTTGATAAGTATATATCAAAAAGCTGCCTTGCAATCGGCGCCGCCGCCCGGCCTCCGGTGCCGCCCTCCTCCACCAGCACAGTGACAACCAGCCGCGGAGACTCGGCCGGGGCAAATCCTGTAAACCAGGCGTGCGTCTCCCTTCCCGTCTCAAACTCCGCGGAACCCGTCTTGGCCGCCGCGGTGTAGGCATCGGTGCGCAGGGCAGAGGCGGTTCCCATAGAGACGACCGCCTCCATGAGCTCCGTAAGATTTGCCGCCTCCCCTGCACTCATCAGGCTTCCCCAGGCCTCAGGCATAAACTTTTTCACCTCTTCGCCCCCGGCACTGACCACCCGGTCCAGGAGGTAGGGCTTCATCAGCGTACCGCCGTTTGCTATGGCTGCCGTGATCATGGCATTGTGCAGAGGCGTCATCTCCGTCCTTCCCTGCCCCATGGCTGTCTGCAGAATCTCCCAGGTTCCCGCCCCGGGCTCCATCAAAAATGAGCTCTGCCGGTAGGGGAAGCCGGACAGGGGCAGATCCCGGTTGAACAGCAGTCCCTCCGCCGTAGCCTTTAGGGAAGCCAAATCCAGAGTGAGGCCCATGCTGGCAAATGCCCCATTGCAGGAATTGGCAAATGCCTGGACAAAATCCTGGCTCCCGTGCGCCTCCCGGTGATAGCACTGAATGGTATACTCACCGTTCACATAAAGGCCGCCGCAGTCAAAATGGTAATCCTTATAATCCTCCGGATGCTCCCGCATATATTCCAAAGCGGTGACAATCTTGAACGTGGAGCCCGGAGGATAGAGCCCCTGGGCCGCCCGGTTTAACAGAGGGCTTTGACCTGCGTCATCCGCATTCAGCGCCGCCCAGTCCTGTACCAGGGTGTTGGGGTCATACCCCGGCCTCGACACCATGGCGAGAATTTTTCCCGTGTCCGGCTCTAGGGCGATAACTGCGCCCCTCCGGTCTCCCAATGCGGCCCAGGCTGCCTGCTGAAGCTCCGCGTCCAGAGTGGTATACACATCATCCCCCAGATTCTTTGTCCCGCCCAGCTCATTCACCACTTGTTCCGCCAGATTTACATGGGAGGTGAGCAAGTAAAAATTCGCCATGGATTCAATCCCCGTTTTTCCATTCGAGGAATACCCCACCACATGGTCAAACACCGTACCGAAGGGGTATGCACGGGTCTCATTTCCCTCCCCATCCACCTGGTTTTCCGCCAGCACCGTACCGTCCGCGGCCAGAATTCTCCCCCTGACCACCCGGTTCGCAAAGCTGTCCAGACGGGCGTTGTACGAGTTGTTAATCACATTTTCGCTCTGCACCTGGAGAAAATATCCCATATACCCTGCAAGCCCCAAAATCAGGGCCGCTCCGATGTAAGTGATTCCCAAAATGATCTTATTGGATTTCAACTCTTTTTTTGCCATCCGCTCTCCTCCTCATCGTTCTCCTTGATGATGTACAGCCCCTGGATGATTCCAAAGAGCAGGAACGTGCTCACCAGAGAGCTGCCCCCATAGCTCACAAACGGAAGCGTCACACCGGTGGAAGGAATGAATTTCGTCACACCGCCCACATTGAGAAACACCTGAACCATATACTCAATTCCGAGTCCGAAGGCAATGAGCTTATAAAAAGCCGCCTGCATCCTGGCCGCTGTCATCATGCACTGAATAAAGCAGCCCAGACAGATAAGAAGAAGGCAGAGGGCGAAAATGCCTCCCATCTCCTCCGACACAGCGGCGAAAATAAAATCCTTCTCCACCACCGGGATTTTCCAGGGCATTCCCTGACACAGCCCCATCCCAAACCATCCGCCGGTTCCGATGGCAAAGAGGGACTGGGTGATCTGATACCCTGTGTTGTCGATATCCGCCCAGGGGTTTCTCCACGCCTCCACCCTGCGGCGCACATGGTCAAAAATCCGGTAGGAGAGCACCGAAGCTCCCGCTCCGAGCCCCAAGCCGCTCCCCAGATAAAACCAGTTCCCGGAAGCCGCAAAGAGCATGAGCACATACGTGATAAAAAAAATCAGGGCACTCCCCAAATCTCTGGAGAGAACCAGAATCACCACATGGGCCGCTGCCGCCGCCGTTGTCAGGGCCACCCGCTTAAAATTCACTCCCTGATAAAACATAGAGGCCGCAAAAAATACAAATGTAATCTTCACAAACTCCGAGGGCTGGAGGGAAAATCCCCCGAAGGTCAGGGAGAGCTGGGCTCCGAAACTCTCATTTCCCACCAGGAAAACAAGAAGCAGCGCTCCCAGCCCGATTCCCGCATAGGCCCACGCAAACCGATAGAGCTGCCAAAAACGGCTCATCACCCAGGGCACCAGCCAGGAGACCATAGCGGCCCAGACCGCAATGGCAAACTGGCGGAGCGCCCGCTCCATCCCCGCGTCCAGGGACAGGCGGGTCAGCATAATGAAGCCCGTGCAGAGGAGCATGCAGGAATTATTTACCAAAAGCCGCGCTATGTTCCGGTAGATGAGCCGGGAAAAGCAGATATAGCACAGGAAAAACGCAGCCTGAGCGCAGTAAAAGGCGGCCAGACGGCTTTTCAGCTCCGGATCCTCCCGGCTTAAATACATAACCAGATACGCCAGAAAATGAATGGCAAACATGGCCCCGTTCTGCCGCCTGCTGATCCGCCGTCCCCGCTCCTCATCCCGAACAGAAAAATAGCGGAAATTGGCATAGGTGTAGACGGCCATCAGGAGGATCATCACGTATTTGGATACTTCCACGATCAGGTTTGTCATAGGCTCCTACTCCACTCTGCGTCTGAAATGCCCTCTGGTAAACTCCGGCAGACAATCGTTGCGGGAGGCGTCCAAAAACGTGTGCAGAAATTCTTCCGCCCCGCATCTTTCCGGCAGTCCTGCCGTAAACACCCCAAGGATTCTCTCCGTCTCCTCCCGGCTCTCCACGGTAAAGGCCAGTCGCAGGCCTTCCGGCCCCAGCCGTTTTGCCTCCTCCCCGCAGCCTGCCAGGGACAGAGGGAGGGGATTAAAAATCGTATTGCAGCAGAAAACGCACCGATTCTTCACCGGAAGAAACGCACCGGTCCGATCCCTAAGTTTCGTCAATTTGGGGGTGTGGGAGCATCCTTTGGCCGTCCGCAGCGGGCACTGAGCGGTGACCATCATGGGATAATACCCGTAAACTACCAGCTCCGCGGGAAACCCCAGCTCCTGCCCGGCCCTGTGTACAGGCTCCATCTCCCGGGCGGTGAGCTCCAGGGGAAAGGTGAAAAAGGCTGCTCCCAGCTCCTTTAAAGCCCGAACCGCAGCGCTGTTCCAGCCGTACACCGAGGCATCCAGGCCCACCGGAAGAGGATTCTTCGTCTCCCGAAGCCACATCACCTCCTCCAGATTCTTTGCCAGAATCCCGTCAAAGCCTGCGGCAACGAGCGCTTCCCTGTGCTGTTCCAAATACGCCTCCTCCCTGCTTCGGAAAATATGGGGAAGCGCAAGCCAGCACTCTTTTCCGGCTTTATGGCAGTCCTCTGCCCGGCTTCGCCAGCTCTCCGGTGCAAATCCCCCCGCATCCAGGTAAAGCCGTTCTGCCCAGGGAGTCTTTAACGCCGGGGCAAACTGCCAGTCTTCCTCCAGGGAGATTGTCACACGGGGAATCCCTTTTTGCGGCACGGACATCCGCTCATTTTTTTGTTCCGTCTCAACGACGGGCCGTGTCTCTCCCTTTTCCCGGCGCTGCCGGCCCGCCATGGCCTCCCGCAGCGCGTCCAGCCCCTCTCTCCGCAGCCTGTTTAACGACTGAACCGGGAGAAAGAGCCCGTCCGCCAGCTCTGCGGAGAGCTCCTCCATCACAAAAGGGGTCCCGCCTGTCTTTTTTAGCTGCCGGAGCACGCCTTCTTCGGTAGCCGGCTGCTTTTCGGCCCGCTGACACACGTCCCCGAAAACCTCTGCCTTCGCATCCCCGGATTCCAGAATCAGGCGCGCCCTTTCTCCTTCCCGGAAGAAAGCCTTTGCCCGAACCGGCTCCTTAGGCTCCTTTCCCACAAACTGCTCGTCCAGATAATCAAACAGCTTCTGATTTCCCTGGCGGAAAGCCGGTTTCTCCCCCACCGCAATCATATCTCTGCCGTTGTGCTTCTGATAATATCCCTGGGTGAATTCCGGACGGCTGGCCAGGTCAAGCAGCGCCTTCTTGTCCTCCGGCTCCACATAGTATCCCTCTTTTCCCCGTCTGAGATACCTGTCCACATATTTCCTGTAAATGCTCACCACGCCGGCCACATACCGGGGACTCTTCATCCGTCCCTCAATCTTCAGAGAATATACCCCTGCCTCCAGAATATCCGGCAGGATATCCAAGGTGCAGAGATCTTTCATGCTGAGCACATTTCCCTTCAGAACCTGTCTGCCGTCCTCCCACACCTGGTAGGGCAGGCGGCAGGGCTGGGCACAGCGCCCGCGGTTTCCGCTTCTCCCTCCGATCAGACTGCTCATCAGGCACTGACCGGAATAGCAGTAGCACAGGGCTCCGTGGACAAAGGACTCCACCTCCAGCCCGGTCTCCCTCCGTATCCTGGAAATTTCTTCCAAGGAAATTTCCCTGGCAGGAACCACCCGGCAGCATCCCAGCTCTTTTAAAAGCTTCGCTCCCCAAACGCTTGTAATTGTCATCTGGGTGCTCGCGTGAAGCTCCATTCCCGGAAACTGCTCCCGCATCACCCTGAGCGCTCCCAGATCCTGGACAATCACGCCGTCCAGCCCCTGCCGGTAGAAGGGCGCCATATAATCCGCAAGCTCAGCCAGCTCGTCCTCCTTAAACAGTGTGTTCACCGTCATGTATAAACGCCGGCCGTGAAGATGTACAAAATCAATCGCCTCCAGAATCCCGGCCTCATCCGCATTCTCCGCATAGGCTCTGGCCCCGAAGCGCGGGCCTCCCATATACGCTGCGTCCGCTCCCGCAGCCACAGCTGCCCGCAGGCTGTCCAAAGAACCGGCCGGAGCCAGAAGCTCCACCTTTTTCTTCTCTCTCATCCGCTCATTCTCCTGCCTCTGCGCAAAAAGATGCCTCATGCACAGCCATGAGACACCCCCTTTTACAGTCTTTCCCGCCGCTCTTACCTGCGGCCGCCTTTATGTCCGCTCGCCTTTTCCGCTGCCTGGAGGGCCCGGCGCACCAGCTCCTCCTTTGTCTCCGTATGCTCACTCTGCGCCTCGGCAGCCTGGGCTAAGTCATCGGCCGCTTCCGCTTTTTCATCTTCCGCTTTTTCATACGCAGCCTGCTGCTTTTTTGCCTCTGCCTCCAGGGCGGATACCTTCTTCTGCAGCTGCTCCAGCTGCTTCTGGCGCTCCTCCAGGTCCGCCAGCACCGCCTCCAGCTTCATCTGGGTTCCCACCAGCTCATGCTTCAAGCTGTAGGTCTCCTTCTCCATGGCATCCCGCTCCCCGGCTGCCTTTCTGGCCGCCTCATCCGCCTTAAAATAGTCATCAGCCAGATTAAGGCCCAGCATCGCGATCTGGTAGTCCCCGCTCTGCTTGCTGAAGCCCGGAATTTTACGCATGGCCGTCAGCTTTTCATTTACATAGCTGGCAGTCTTCTGGAGATATGCCTCGTCTTCGCTCCCTGTCAGGGTGTAAATCTTACCATCTATCAAAACCTGTGCATAATTCTTCGCATCCATCGTATCTCTCTCCCGCATTTTCATTGTAGCATACCTAAGAGCTCACAGCAATCCCCAGGTGGCGGTATGCCGCCTCGGTGGCCGTCCTTCCCCGGGCCGTCCGGTTTAAAAGCCCATTCATGAGAAGATAGGGCTCATACACATCCTCCAGCGTCCCCGCGTCCTCTCCCAGGGCAGCTGCCAGCGTGTCCAGCCCCACCGGACCGCCGGAAAATTTTTCGATGATCGTCAGCAGGATATTTCTATCGTTCTGATCAAGCCCCAGTTTGTCCACATCCATAATATCCAGAGCAAAGTCCGTCACCTCCCGGGTAATCCGCCCGTCATACTTGACCTGAGCAAAATCCCGCACCCGCTTTAACAGGCGGTTGGCAAGACGGGGGGTTCCCCGAGAACGCCGGGCAAGCTCCATGGCTCCGCTCTCCTCCATCTCCACTCCCAGAATACGGGCGGAATTGAGAATAATGGTGGCAAGCTCCCCGGGCGTGTAAAATTCCAGCCTCTGCACCACCCCGAATCGGTCCCTAAGAGGCGCTGTCAAAAGTCCTGCCCTGGTGGTGGCTCCCACCAGGGTAAAATGGGGCAGCTCCAGCCGGATGGAACGGGCCGTGGAATCCTTTCCCAGCATAATATCAATGGCAAAATCCTCCATCGCCGGGTAGAGCACTTCCTCCACCTGCCGGTTCAGGCGGTGAATCTCATCCACAAAAAGCACGTCCCCCTCCTGGAGATTGTTGAGTATGGCCGCCATTTCCCCGGGCTTCTCGATAGCCGGACCGCTGGTCACCTTCATGCGGGTTCCCATCTCATTGGCAATAATCCCCGCCAGTGTGGTCTTTCCCAGACCGGGCGGGCCGTAAAACAGCACGTGATCCAGAGCCTCCCCCCGGTTTCTCGCCGCCTCTATATAAATTTTCAGGGTGGACTTGAGCTTTTCCTGCCCCACATAATCTTTGAGATACTGGGGCCGCAGCGTTGCCTCTATGGGCATGTCCTCCTGGGTTGCATCCGTTGTAATAATTCTTCGCTCCATTCTCTTTCCCAAGCCTTTTCTCTCCCTCTTGCTGCGGTCTTCGTCCGGTCTTTTATAAAATCGTGAGGTACCGCAGAGAAGCCTTCAGCACATCCTCCGCCGTCATATTCTCCTTTGCCTCCACTCGGCGCACAGCCCCGGCCGCCTCGGACTGGGTATAGCCCAGAGCCACAAGAGCCTCTGCCGCCTCCCTGCGCGCGTCATCCATGCCGGCGCCGGCTCCGGAAACTTGCGCATCCTCCCCTGCCCCTCCGAGAGCGTACAGGGAAGCCTCCAGGGAGATCTTATCCTTCAAATCCAGAATCAGGCGCTGGGCCGTCTTGTTTCCTATCCCGGGGGCCTTGGAGATAGCCTTCACATCTCCTGCCAGGATGGCCATGCGGAGGACGTCCGGCTTCATAGCCGACAAAATCCCAAGGGCCCCCTTGGGGCCGATTCCGCTGACGCCCAAAAGCTGCTTGAACATATCCCGATCCTGCCTGTGAAGAAAGCCGTAGAGGGTCATGGCGTCCTCCCGGACCTGAAAATAGGTATAAACCAGAATCTCCTCGCCAATCCTCGGAAGCTCGTCCAGCAGAGAGAGCGGAACATGCACTGCCAGACCCACAGGCCCTGCTTCCACAATAATCCGGTCCTCCTCCACGGCTCCGAGTTTTCCCCTGACATATGAAATCATCTGTATTTCCGCTCCTGTCTGTGTCATTTGTTCCTGCCGTCCATCATAACATAGAGAAGCCGCCAATGCAAGGTTTCGAACACACATTCTGCTTGCCAGGCCGGGCCAGTGTGCGCTAAACTAACTGACGGGACCATACCCGCAGGATATAAACCATGCAGGAGGAAACTTCACCTATGATGACAATCCGGCACCCTATCACCTTTTTGCAGACCTATCCGTTGGAACGGCTCGCGCCCAGGGAGGACATTCTGTTCTTTGATATAGAAACCACTGGCTTTTCCGGCGATACCTCGCAGCTTTACCTGATCGGCTGCGTCTACTTTGACGGCTTCGGCTGGCGGCTGATTCAATGGTTCGCCGACACAAAAGCGTCCGAGCCGCAGCTTTTGGACGCCTTTTTCTCTTTCATGAAGGACTTTCGGCTCCTGGTTCACTTTAACGGCGATGGCTTTGATATCCCCTATCTGACAAAATGCTGCCGCCGCCTGGGCCTTTCGCACTCTTTTGACCAGATTGAAAGCCTGGATATTTACAAAAAAATAAAGCCTCTGCGCTCCCTTTTGGGACTGGAGAGCATGAAGCAGAAGGCCATCGAGGCGTTTCTCGGCGTGAGCCGGGAGGATGTATATACCGGCGGTCAGCTCATCGACATCTACCGGCAGTACTTGTATACAAAAGATCCAGAACTTTTAAATCTGCTGCTTTTACATAATGCGGACGACTTAAAGGGCATGACCTCCATTCTCCCTATTTTAAACTATCCGGATATGCTTAAGGCCCCCTTCCGGCTGACGGACGTCTGCCTTCTCACCCCGCCGGAAACATCCCCCCGCCTGCGCATTTCCTGGGAAAGCCCGGTATCCATTCCGGTTCCCCTGGAGAGAGAGTGCGCCCCTGTAAGCGCGGAACTCTCCGAAAACAGCCTTTTCGCTCTGATTTCCCTCTATCAGGGAGAATTAAAATACTTTTACCCAAACTACCAGGATTATTACTATCTCCCGCTGGAGGACCAGGCCATTCACAAAAGCGTGGGCGAATACGTAGACCGCTCTGCCCGGAAAAAAGCGACCGCCCGCACCTGCTACACCCGAAGCAGCGGTCTGTTTCTGCCGCAGTTTGCGCCTTTGTGGGAGCCCTCCCTGAAAGAAGCCTACGGCGCCCCTCTGTCCTACACTCCCTATCGCACCGAGCTGTTCTCCGACCCTGAAACAGCCGCGGCCTACGCCGGACAGCTTCTCGGCTTCCTGAAGGAAGCGGCAAAATAGCCGCCCCGCTCACCGCTCCCGGGAATACACCGAGTACATCTGTGCCGTAGTGCTCTCCGCATGCCCCAGCATAGCTTGAACCGCATGAATATCCGCCCCGTTCCGTATCAGATGGGCGGCAAAAGAATGGCGCAGGGTATGAGGCGTGATATCTTCGGCAATTCCCGCCTTCTCTCCATAATGCTTGATAATCTTCCAAAAGCCCTGCCGGCTCATGGCCCCGCCGCTGCAGTTGGTAAACAGCCACCCCGGATCCTTGCCCTTTAAAAGCTCCCTCCGGGACTGCTCCAGATAGAGGGTCAGGGCTTTCCTGGCCGGCTTTCCAAAAGGCACCATCCGTTCCTTGCTCCCATCCCGGCAGGTAATATAGCCCACCTGCATGTTCAAATCTGTCATTTTTAAATGAATCAGCTCCGACACCCGTATCCCCGTGGCATAGAGGAGCTCCAGCATGGCTTTATCCCGTATCTCCTTGGGGCTGGTAGTCCCGGGCTGGCGCAGAAGTTCATTTACCTGGCTGACGCTCAAAATCACCGGCGCCTTTTTCTCGATCCGGGGTGCTTTAAGAAGCTGGGATGGATCTCTTGGAATCCTCCTCTCCCGGAACAGATATCCAAAAAAAGCCTTTATGGAGGCCAGCTCCCTTGAAATGGTTGATGCCGCCCTTCCCTCCCGCTCCAGATAGAGAATATAGGAATTCAGACTGGTCCTGGTGACCTTTCCCACCTCCCGTATCCCATTTTTCTCCAAAAAAGCAGCCATCTGCATCAAATCCCGCTGATAGGAAATCTCCGTATTTTTTGAAGTCTTCTTTACGTCCCTTAAATAGCCGGCAAACTCCCGTATTTCCTCCGTCATACCTTTTCCCCGCCCTGACAGGGGGCCAAAATATATCCGCTCCCCCATCAACACTCTTTCGTCCAAAATTGCCCTCAACGGGCGTGCTAGCTAACATTATAGCGGCATTTTTCCATAAAATCAAACACTAATTTCCCACTTTTCCCGCATTTTCGGGCTGCTTAACATAATACACACAACATGTTGAAAGCGGAAAATATTGCCTGGCTATATCTTGTAATCAAACGGCGAAAAATTTTTTCCGGCCGTTTGCCGCGGCAGTCCTCACCCGCTTTTTAAAGTAAGGACCCAGACCTCCGCAGCGGCTCCTGCCGCCATAATCCCCAAAAGCAGCAGAGCGGCAAACAGATGGATCTTCTTCTCTCTCTGCCCGGCCCAGCCCGCCAGGACTCCCCAGGCCAGTCCATAGAAAATGCCCTGGGGGAGAAATGTGCCCAAAAACAGCGGAAAGCCCAAAATCCCTCTCTGTACCGTGAGAACGGTCAGGACCGCTGCCATGGACATGCCGGCATGAAAGGTCAGAAGTCCGAAGAGAAACCTGCTGCACACTGTCAGCCCCGCCACCCATCCGGCCAGACAGCCGGCACTTCTCATGCGAAAAATTTCCCAAAACGCCCTGCCTTTCGCCGCACGTCCCGGTACTCCGGACACTTCTGCTCCTATTTTTCCAGCCGCACCTGCTCCCAGAATTTCCCCCTGGATTTCTCCCACACCAAAAACAAGGGCCAGGGCCATTCCGGCACCCAGCCCCAGCACAAAACAAAGCAGCAGCCAATCCTCATATCGAAAGCCTTTCAGCCGCATCCGCCTTCCCCGCTTTCCGGTTTCTCCTTACCACCTTATGCAGGGAAGTCCGGCCTTATGCCAGTTCATCTTTCTTGTCCACGGAACGGTATTTCCGCGCATACGCCATGAGAGCCGCTATGGTCTTTCCGTCCGTAATCTCCCCCTTATAGATGCGATCCTCCAAATCCTTTAAATCCCATGCCTCCACATCGATGACTTCATCCTCGTCCAGATGCTGATGGGAAGGAACCAGATTTCTCGCCACGAAAATATCAATCGCCTCATCGCAAAAAGCCACCGTCGTGTTGACGCTGATCAGATACTCCATATTCTCCGTCTTAAACCCGGTCTCCTCCTCCAGCTCCCGGTAGGCGCACTCAATCTTGGGCTCCGCCGGGTCGTCCAGCTTTCCCGCAGGAATCTCCAGAGTATAGCGGTCAAGGGCATTCCTGTACTGGCGCACCATAAGGATTTTCCCTTCCGCTGTCACCGGCAGCACCGCCGCGGCGCCGTCGTGATGGATGAAATCCCAATGGGCCTCATGGCCGTTTGCCAGCACCGTATCCTCATAAATTTTAAGAATTGCTCCCTGATATTTTAACTGCCGGTCCAGGCGGACCACCGGCATCCCTTCATTTTCCGGTTTTTTCTCCATTTTTTGCATTTCCCTTCGCATTCTATTTTTCAGCCGTCTTGAACAGTTACTTTATTTTCGCGCTCTTTTCATAGCAGGCGTCCGCCGCCTTGATAACGCAGCTTCTAAATCCGCCCTCCTCCAGGGCTGACACCCCGGCGATGGTCGTCCCTCCCGGCGAGCACACCTCATCCTTTACCTGCCCCGGGTGCTTCCCCGTCTCCAGAACCATGCGGGCGCTTCCCAAAACTGCCTGAGCTGCCATCTCATAGGCCGTTTTTCTGGGCAGGCCGTACTTCACGCCTCCGTCCGCCAGGGCCTCAATGAACATGTACACAAAGGCCGGTGAACAGCCGCTGACGCAGCCCACTGCATCCATCAGGCGCTCCTCCACCCGGACCATCCGTCCGCAGGCAGTAAAGATGGAACGAATCTCCTCCTCTTCCTCACAGGTCAGCGCGCCCTCCTTCCAGGCCGCCCCGGTCATCCCCTCTCCCAGAAGAGCCGGCGTGTTGGGCATGGCCCGGACCACCCGGACATCTCCGCCAAGCCGCTCTCCCAGAGACTCAATCGTCAGGCCGGGCGCCAGTGAAATGACAATCTGTCCCGGGCGAAGGCCTTCCCGAATCTCTGCAAAGATCGCATCAAAATACTGGGGCTTTACCGCCAGGATTAAATACTCCGCCTGCTCTGCGCAGGCGCGGTTGGACGCAGCGTGGGGAACCCCGGTGCGGGCCGTCACTGCTTCCATTTTTTCCTTATGGGCAGCGGTAAAAATCATATCCTCGGGCTTTCGCTCCTTTAAAAGGCCCTCTAAAATTGCTGTGCCCATATTTCCCATTCCTATAAATCCTATTTTTGCCATGCCGCGTCTCCTCTCTTTCACCGGCTGCCTGTCTGAACAGGGCTGAACCTTTGCGCACTAGATTCCCTTCATAATATCACAGAAATCAAAGGTGGCAAAATAATCCTTCGGGGTCTCCGCCCGGCGGATCATTTCCACGGAGCCATCCTCTTTTAAGAGGAGCTCAGCGGATTTGAGCTTGCCGTTGTAATTATATCCCATGGCAAATCCGTGGGCTCCGGCGTCGTGGATCACCAGCAGATCTCCCATGTCAATCTTAGGCAGCATCCGGTCAATAGCGAATTTATCGTTGTTCTCACAGAGAGAACCGGTCACATCGTACATGTGATCCCAAGGCGCGTTCTCCTTTCCCATGACGGTTATGTGATGGTAGGCCCCGTACATAGCCGGCCGCATCAGATTCACCGCACAGGCATCTACGCCGATGTACTCCTTATAAGTGTGCTTCTCATGGATGGCCTTTGTCACGAGAACCCCGTAGGGCCCCAGCATAAACCGGCCCAGCTCGGTACAGAGAGCCACATCCCCCATCCCTGCCGGGACAAGAATCTCCTCATATACCTTCCGCACCCCTTCTCCGATGACCGCGATATCATTGGGCTCCTGGTCCGGGCGGTACGGAATTCCCACGCCCCCTGACAGGTTGATGAAGGCAATATGGACGCCGGTCTCCTCCTTCAGCTTCACAGCCAGCTCAAAGAGAATCTTTGCCAGCATGGGATAGTACTCATTCGTCACAGTATTGCTGGCAAGGAAGGCGTGAATGCCGAAATGCTTTGCCCCCTTGGCCTTTAGTGTGAGAAACGCCTCCCGCATCTGCTCATAGGTCATGCCGTACTTGGCCTCCCCGGGATTATCCATGATATCATTGCTCACCTTAAATACCCCGCCGGGATTGTAGCGGCAGCTGATGGTCTCCGGAATATGGCCCAAAGTCTCCTCCAGGCAGGGGATATGCGTGATATCGTCCAGATTGATGATGGCGCCCAGCGCATCGGCATAGGCAAACTCCTCAGGCGGCGTATCATTGGAGGAGAACATAATATCATGGCCGGCAAATCCGCAGGCCTTCGACATCATGAGCTCTGTCATGGAGGAGCAGTCCGTGCCGCAGCCCATCTCCTTTAAAATATTTAAAATAAATGGATTGGGCGTAGCCTTCACGGCAAAATATTCCTTGTATCCCTTATTCCAGGCAAATGCCTCCTTCAGCCGTTTTGCATTCTCCCGTATGCCCTTCTCGTCGTAGAGATAAAACGGGGTGGGATATGTCTTTTCAATTTCTCTCAGCTGCTCCAGCGTAACAAATGGTTTCTTCTCCATAGCGTCTCCTTTCCCTTCGTACAGCAATCATCCGCCGTGCCCGTAACGCAGTTCGCAAACATGCGGTACGCAAAACTGCCAGGGAGCACCTGTTCGCGCACGTATTCCGCACACCATTGTACTCCCTGGCAGACGTCTTTGTCCAGCAGTTTTAATCAATTGTTATAATCCGCATAATATTTGTCTGAGTGGCTGCCTCATGGCGGCGGGCATAGGTCACAACCCCGGCGGTAATGACTGCCAGCTCTCCCGGATGCACCAATCCCTTGCTCTTTAACTCCTCAGTGGAATTCTCAATGAGCTCGTCCGTGGACTCAGCCCGGCGGGACCACACCGGAATCACGCCCCACTGAAGCTGCATCTGACGCACCGTAGCCATGCTGGGAGACATGCCGATAATCCGGGCGCCCGGTCTCCACTTGGACAGCATCATGGAGGTAAATCCCGTAATGCTGGGAGCGATAATCACATCCGCCTCTACATCGTGTGCCGTGGATACGGAGGCAAAACACACTGCGTTGGAGATGTTCTTCATATTCTGCTCGCTGACCTTGCGCTCCCGATATCCCGTATAGTTCAGGTGGGATTCCGTCTCCTCTGCGATAGATACCATCATCTTTACAGCCTCCACCGGATACTTGCCCATCGCTGTCTCACCGGAGAGCATGATGGCATCCGTTCCGTCGTAAACCGCGTTGGCCACATCCGTAACCTCAGCGCGGGTAGGACGGGGATTGCGGATCATAGAATCCAGCATCTGAGTGGCTGTGATAACCGTCTTGCACGCCTCGTTGCACTTGCGGATAATCCGTTTCTGAATATGGGGAACCTTTTCCGCAGGAATTTCCACGCCCATATCGCCTCTGGCCACCATGATGCCGTCCGCAGCCTCAATGATCGCATCCAGATTTTCAATTCCCTCCGCATTCTCAATCTTGGCAATCACCTTCATAGTGGATCCCGCCTCGTCCAGCATCTCCTTGATTTCCCGAATGCAGTCCGCGGTCCGCACAAAAGAAGCCGCAATAAAGTCAAATCCCTGCTTGATGCCGAAGCGGATGTCCTCTTTATCCTTGTCGGTCAGCGCCGGAAGCTTGATCTTGACATTGGGCACATTCACGCCCTTCTTCTCCCCCAGCTCCCCGCCGTTTATAACCTCACAGACAATCTCCGGTCCGTTGACCTCCTTAACTTTCAATTCAATCAGACCATCGTCAATCAAAATCCTGTTTCCCGCAGCGACATCCGTGTTGAGTCCGTCGTAATTGATGTGGCCCCGGGTCTCATCTCCCACAATCTCCTCTGTAGTCAATGTATAGGTCTGGCCCTCCTTCAAGACCACCTTTTTCCCATCCTTTAACAGGCCCGTACGGATCTCCGGACCCTTGGTATCCAGCAGGGCCGCCACCGGGATATTCAGCTCCTTGCGGATTTCCTTCAAAATCTCCAGGCGCTCCAAGTGCTCATTGTAATCCCCGTGGGAGAAGTTAAAGCGCGCCACATCCATGCCGTTCTTTGCCAGCTCCCGCATGATATTTTTATCATTTGTATTAGGCCCCATGGTGCAGATGATCTTTGTTCTCTTCATTATTATCAATTCCTCCATTAATCTATTGGCTTGAATCCGTCGGCTCAGTGCTTTAAGCTGTCTGTCAGCGCACGGCCGAGTCGGATTTTTTTACGTGCTGATGCGTATACAGATGATCCATACAGTATTCATAACTGCCCTCGCATTTAGAACAGTAGCGGAATTCCATCCCCGGGCTGTCCTTATCCGTGCGGCCGCAGACCGCACAGCGGTGCCCCGTCTTTACCACCGCTGCAGGGCGCATCTTCTTTTTAAATTCCTGCTGCCGCCGCTTCTGCCGATACCCCGTCTCCCCGGCGAACACCATCCACAGAAAAAAGATACACATGTGGATCATACACACAAAGATCTCCGCTTTGGTGAAAATATTTCCTGTGGCGAAATCATACACGTAGATCACCGCCTCAAAAACAGCAATCCACTTTGCCTTTAAGGGCAGCACCATCATGAGCATCACCTGGGCTTCCGGGAACATCAGAGCAAATACAAAGAAGAAGGAGTATACCAGATGCAGCGGTGTGAGAATCAGCGGAAATCCCGTGAACAGATAAAACAGCACGGATACCGCCACATTCAGCAGGACGCCCAGTATAATATAACAGTTAAACCTAAAAGATCCCCATACCTGCTCTACAATTGTGCCGAATATGTGAATGCAGTAGATAGCAAGCACATTGAACAGCACCAGCCCCATAGTGCTTCCGCCGGTAAATGCAGGCGGAAAAATAAGGAACGTAAAAATCCGCCAGATCTGTCCCTGCATAATCGCGACCGGATTCAGCATCAGGTAATTTAAAAGCTGCGGCGCAATCAGATACAAAATCAGCCCCATAGCCTGCAGGGCGCAAACATAATTAATCATGCCCTTAATGGCATGGCGGTTGAAAAACCGCCACATTTTTTGAAAAAAGCTCATTAAAATCCCTCTTTATTCAGAAAAAGTCTTTCTTATTAAATATATAGGCCACAAGCAGGGATAAAACCACCGCAAGTCCAATCACAATCGAAAAGCCGTAGGGACTGTCCGCAAAGGGCATTCCCCGGGAGTTTACATTCATCCCGTAGAAGCTTGCAACCATCGTCGGAATGGACATCACTGCGGTGACTGTCGCCAAGAACTTCATGACCAAGTTCTGATTGTTGGAGATAACAGAGGCGAACGCGTCCATAGTGCCGCTTAAAACGCCGCTGTAAATGTTGGCCATCTCAATGGCCTGCTTATTCTCAATAATTACGTCCTCCAGAAGTTCCGTGTCCTCCGGATACTTTTTAATCCGGTCTATACGCATCAGCTTTTCCAGAACTACCTCATTGGAGCGGAGGGAAGTGGTGAAATACAGCAGGGATTTCTCCAGTTCCAAAAGCTCAATCAGCTCCTCGTTCTTCTGGGACTGATGCAGCTTGCGCTCAATCACTTCGCTCTTGCGGTCAATAATCCGCAGATACTGAAGAAACTGGGTAGCATTCCGGTACAGAATCTGCAGGATAAAGCGGGTCTTCATAAAGGTGTGAAAATCCCGGACACGCCCGTCCATAAAGGAGGTGAGAATGGGATTGTCTTCCAGGCATACGGTGATGAGCACATCATTCGTGGTGATGATCGCCAGAGGAATGGTGACAAACCAATCCTTGCCGTTTCGCTCCTCAATGGAAGGGATATCCACCAAAATCAGGGTATACTCATCCTCCACCTCAATACGGGACCGCTCCTCCTCGTCCAGAGGTGCCTTGATATGATCCGGATCAATCCGATAGGCATCCGCTATGTCCATTATCTCCGATGCTGTAGGATTTGTCAGGGCAATCCAGCAGCCGGGCTGGAGATCAAACTTTTCATGCATAGTACCGTCTTCGGTTTTAAAAATCCGTCTCATGCCAACTCTCCCCCATTCTGAAATGATGTCTTTAACAATTATAGTGACCGAAAAAGTGTTTGTCAAATAAAATAGGTCCTAAAATTCTCCTTCTTCTCAATTTTTACAAAAAATATACCCCCGCTTTTCATTAACGTTTTTTTAACAATATCATCCAATTGTATTTCACAAAGTTTTATGTTAAACTGTATGATGTTTTTATAGGCGCATTTCGCATGAGGCAGACGCGCCTATTCATTTTGTTGCATAAATCACAGATTTTTCCGCAAAACGGATATACACTATACTGTAACGGTTTTTGACAGCCCTATACGGCTGTATGCTGCAAAGGAGGACAGGGCTTTGCCCGAACATATGGATCAGATATCTATTACATATACATTGGGAATCGACATCGGTTCCACCACAGTAAAGATTGCCCTCTTAGATGGAAACTCTCATATAATCGTTTCCGATTACAGGCGTCATTATGCAAATATACAGGAGACACTGGCAGATCTCCTGCGGGAAGCAAGGGAAACGATCGGGTCTGCCAGGGTGCTGCCCGTTATCACAGGCTCAGGAGGCCTTACCCTTTCTTCCCATTTAAAGGTGCCTTTTGTTCAGGAGGTGGTGGCTGTTGCCTCCGCGCTTCAGGACTACGCCCCTCAGACAGATGTTGCCATCGAGCTGGGCGGTGAGGATGCCAAAATCATCTATTTTACCGGAGGAATTGACCAGCGCATGAATGGAATCTGCGCTGGAGGCACCGGTTCCTTTATCGACCAGATGGCATCCCTGCTTCAGACAGATGCCGCCGGATTAAATGAATACGCTAAAAACTACAAGGCCATCTACCCCATCGCCGCACGGTGCGGCGTGTTTGCCAAGTCCGACATCCAACCCCTGATCAATGAGGGGGCTACCAGAGAAGATCTGGCCGCATCCATTTTTCAGGCTGTTGTAAATCAGACCATCAGCGGTCTTGCCTGCGGCAAGCCTATCCGCGGCAATGTGGCCTTTTTGGGGGGCCCCCTTCACTTTCTGCCCGAGCTGCGGGCTGCCTTTGTGCGCACCCTGCATCTGACCCCGGAGCAGACCATCGCCCCCGAGCATTCCCATCTGTTTGCCGCTGTGGGCGCAGCTATGAACCCGCAGGAGAACCAGGAATCCGTTGCGCTTGATGATATGATCGCGGCTCTTTCCGGAGGCATCCAGATGGATTTTGAAGTCAAGCGGATGGAGCCCCTTTTTAAAAATCAGGAAGAATACGATGCCTTTGTAAAAAGGCACGCGGACAGCAGCGTAAAATCTGCGGATCTGGCTTCCTACGAGGGCTGCTGTTATCTGGGCATTGACGCCGGCTCCACCACAACTAAGGTGGCTTTGGTGGGAGAAGACGGGAGCCTTCTTTATCGGTTCTATGACAACAATAACGGAAGTCCCTTGGCCACTGCCATCCGGGCCATGACCGAGATTAAGGAACAGCTTCCCGAGAAAGCCCGCATCGCGTGGTCCTGCTCCACAGGCTACGGGGAAGCCCTCTTAAAGGCCGCCCTGATGCTGGACGAAGGGGAGGTGGAAACCATCTCCCACTACTATGCGGCCGCCTTCTTCGAGCCGGACGTGGACTGTATCCTGGACATCGGCGGCCAGGACATGAAGTGCATCAAAATCAAAGACGGAACCGTGGACAGCGTGCAGCTCAATGAGGCCTGCTCCTCGGGCTGCGGCTCCTTTATTGAGACTTTTGCAAAGAGCTTAAATTACAGCGTAAAGGATTTTGCCAAGGAAGCCCTTTTTGCCCAGAATCCCACGGATCTCGGCACCCGCTGCACGGTGTTCATGAATTCCAATGTCAAGCAGGCCCAGAAAGAAGGCGCCTCCGTGGCGGATATCTCCGCCGGTCTGGCCTATTCCGTGATTAAGAACGCATTGTTTAAGGTAATCAAAATCACAAATGCCTCGGATCTGGGGCAGCACGTGGTGGTCCAGGGCGGAACCTTTTACAATGACGCGGTGCTTCGCAGCTTTGAGAAAATTTCCGGCTGTGAGGCGGTCCGACCGGATATTGCGGGCATCATGGGCGCTTTCGGCGCGGCCCTGATTGCGAAGGAGCGCTACCACATGGGAGGAGAACAGCCTACCTCCATGCTGCCCTTGGACAAGATTATTTCCTTAAAATATACCACCTCCATGGGCCGGTGCAAGGGCTGCAACAACAACTGCGTCCTCACCATCAACCAATTTGGAAGCGGCCGCCGCTTTATCTCCGGCAACCGCTGTGAACGGGGCCTGGGGCTTGAAAAGAGCAAGAAGGAAATCCCAAATCTCTTTGACTACAAATACCACCGGATGTTCGACTATGAGCCGCTCCCCCTGGATAAGGCGGACCGGGGTATAGTGGGAATCCCCCGGGTACTCAATATGTATGAGAACTTCCCCTTCTGGGCGGTTTTCTTTGAGAAGCTGCGCTTCCGGGTTGTTCTCTCCCCCCAGTCCACCCGGCAGATTTATGAGCTGGGTATCGAGTCCATTCCCAGCGAGTCCGAGTGCTATCCG
>CALWBS010000157.1 GCA_944376135.1 uncultured Enterocloster sp. | reverse complement strand
AGCTTCTCTCCCCGGTGGGAAAGCCCTATGACACCCTTGAGGAGGTAATCGGCATCCGTGAATCCACCGGCTCATTAAAGGAATACGGGGTTTCCTACCGTCAGGTGGACCTTTTGGAGGACGGCTCTTTTGACTATGAGGGCATTCGCCGCGCGTTAAACGAGCGCACCCGCCTGGTGACCATTCAGCGCTCCAAGGGCTATGCCACCCGCCCTACGCTGTCCGTGGCCCGCATCGGCGAGCTGATTTCCTTTATCAAATCCATCCGCCCGGATGTGATCTGCATGGTGGACAACTGCTACGGAGAATTTGTGGAGACCACAGAGCCCAGCCAGGTGGGGGCCGATATGATTGTAGGCTCCCTGATTAAAAACCCGGGCGGCGGCCTGGCCCCCATCGGCGGCTATATCGCGGGAACAAAAGCATGCGTGGACCGGGCGGCCTGCCGCCTTACCGCACCGGGCCTGGGACGGGAGGTAGGAGCCACCCTGGGAATCAACCAGTCCCTGTACCAGGGTTTCTTCCTGGCCCCGGTGGTGACAGCGGGAGCCTTAAAAGGGGCGATTTTTGCCGCAAACCTCTATGAGCGCCTTGGCTTTTCCGTGTTCCCTTCCGGGGATGCCACGCGGCACGACATCATCCAGGCCATCACCTTCGGAACGCCCCAGGGCGTCATCTCCTTCTGCAAGGGCATCCAGGCGGCTGCCCCGGTGGACAGCTTTGTCACCCCGGAGCCCTGGGATATGCCGGGCTATGACAGCCAGGTGATTATGGCGGCAGGGGCCTTTGTCCAGGGTTCCTCCATCGAACTGTCCGCCGACGGCCCCATCAAGCCGCCCTATGCCGTGTACTTCCAGGGCGGGCTCACCTGGTATCACGCCCGGTTCGGAATCCTCAAGTCCCTGCAGCAGCTTGCGGACGACGGTGTGGTGAAATTTTAGATGACAGTACAGGAAAGTTATGGTAATATGTATGCGTCGGTTGTACGGACGGATAAGGAGGCTGTATGCGGTACAAAAATTTCTGGATTCTCTTGATCATGCTTTTGGCGGGAATCGTGCTGGGCGGTTTCATGGGGCAGCTGGCGGATGGGATTTCCTGGCTTAGCTGGCTGAACTACGGACAGTCCTTTGGGCTCAATTCCCCTCTCGTCATTGATTTCGGGATTCTGGTTATCACATTCGGCCTGACCATCCAGATCACCATGGCCAGTATCATCGGCCTGGCTCTGGCTCTCATTATCTACCGTCTGATCTGACAGCCGTAAGGCTCCTGCGATGTGCTTGGAGAGGTGCGTAAACAGGAGGATATATGGCAAGAATACGGATGAAAGATCTGCCCGTCCAGGACAGACCCTATGAAAAATGCCTGCATCTCGGCCCCGGAGCTTTAAGTGACGGGGAGCTGCTGGCTGTGATTATTCGGACAGGTTCAAAAGAGGAGACCTCCCTGGAACTAGCGGAGCGGATTCTCGGTCTTGGGGGGCCGGGTGAGGGCCTCACAGGCCTTCTCCATCACTCCCTGGCGGATTTGTGCGGGATTAAGGGGATTGGGACGGCAAAGGGCGCCCAGCTCTTATGCATTGGGGAATTATCCCGGCGCATCTGGAAGCGGAAAACTCGGGAAAATACCCCTGCTTTCTCCAATCCCCAGGAGATTGCGGATTACTATATGGAAGACATGCGCCACCTGGAGCAGGAAGAGATACGTGTTATGTATTTTAACACAAAGCAGGCCCTGATCCGGGATTTCCTTGTTTCCAGAGGAACAGTGAACGCATCCATCATCACGCCCAGGGAAATCCTTATCGAGGCCCTCAGGTGTCTGGCCGTGGGAATGATTCTGGTTCACAACCATCCCAGCGGGGACCCTGCACCAAGCCAGGCGGATATGCTTCTCACCCGCAGGGTGAAGGAGGCGGGAAATCTTGTGGGCATTACGCTGTTAGACCACATCATTATAGGGGATAAGCGCTATATAAGCTTTTGCCAAAACCAATTACTATGAAGGAATAGTGCACATGGAATCAAAACGCAGCAAATATATACTCATCGGCCTGACCGCCCTCTGCGTGCTCTTAATCTCAGTCACCTCCTTAAAGGACGGGATTTTGGAGCCGCTGCGCACGGGAGTGGGATATTTTCTCATTCCCATTCAGTCCGGCGTCAACCGGGTGGGAACCGGCATTTACAATGAGCTGACAAATTACGGACGGCTTCACGAGGCTCTGCAGGAAAATGAGGCGTTAAGTCAGGAGATTGCCCGGCTCACCGAGGAGAACAACCGGCTTCAGGCAGAGCAGGCAGAGCTTTCCCGCCTGCGGGAACTTTATGAGCTGGATCAGGAGTACATGCAGTATGAGAAAATCGGCGCCCGTGTGATTGCCAGGGATTCGGAAAAGTGGTTCCAGGTCTTCCGCATCAATAAGGGAAGCGCCGACGGGATTGCCGTGGACATGAATGTAGTGGCCGGCGGCGGCCTGGTGGGGATTGTTACAGATGTGGGGGCTAATTACGCCACAGTGCGCTCCATCATCGACGACTCCAGCCGGGTGGGAGCCATGTCCGTGGACTCCTCCTACAACTGCATTGTAGCCGGCGATCTGACGCTGTATGCCCAGGGCCGCCTGAGACTTACGGACTTTTCGCGGGACGCGGCCATCGACAACGGTGACCAGATTGTCACCTCCAACATAAGCACCAAGTTTCTTCCGGGAATTCTGGTGGGCTATGCGGTGGATGTGACCATGGATCCGGACCATCTGACCCAGTCCGGCTATCTGATTCCGGCGGCTGATTTTGACAACCTGCAGGAAGTGCTCGTGATCACCCAGCTAAAACAGACGGGAGAGGTGGAAAATCCTTGAGACACGCAAAACTAAAACAGATTCTCATCAACATGCTCTTTATTGTGCTGGCCTTTACGGTGCAGAACTGCGTGTTTCCCCTGCTGCCCTTTTTGTGGGCAGTGCCCAATCTGCTTCTCATCCTGACCTTTTCCTTCGGCTTTATCCACGGGAGAGAGGCGGGCATGTTTTACGGCGTGTTTTCCGGTCTCCTGCTGGACTTGTTTTACAGCGGGCCCTTTGGCTTTTACACTCTGATTTACATTTATATCGGCTATATCAACGGTATTTTTACAAAATATTACTACGAGGACTACATCAACCTGCCCCTTGCGCTGAGCGTGGTCAATGAACTCATGTACTGCATGTACATTTATGTGTTCCGTTTTTTGATCCGGGGCCGGCTGAATCTTCCCTACTATTTCAGGAACATCATGCTCCCTGAGATCATCTTTACATCTGTGACCACACTGTTGGTTTACCGGCTGTTCCTGTCCGCCAGCAGACGGGTGGACGACATAGGAAAAAGGAGAGACACAACGATTGTTTAACGAGCTGCTCATAATTGTATGGGATTTTATAAAAAAAGTAATCACCTCCCGGCTGTTCGCGCTGGCGGTCCTGTTCACCGTGATGTTTTCCGGCCTGATCGGGACGCTGTTTCGCATGCAGATCTTGGAGGGCGACCAGTACCAGGACGAATATATGCAGATGACGGAGCAGACTGTCACTACCCCCGGCATCCGCGGAAATATTTACGACCGGAACGGCTATCCCCTGGCATACAATGAACTGGCCTACTCCGTGACCATCCAGGATCTGGGAGACTATCCCCGGCCTGCGGACCGCAACCGAATGATCTACCGCCTGGTTACCATTTTAAACCGGCGCGGGGAGACGGTAGAGGGAAAGTTTGAGATTGCCATGAACGGGGACGGGCAGATGGTCTTCACCAGCTCTTCGGATTCGGCCAAGACCCGCTTCCTTCTGAATTTTTACGGACTGTCAAGCTCAGACCAGCTCGACGACGCCAGGGGGAGATATCCCAGCGATATCACGGCCTATGAGGCCTTTGAATACAAGAAAAAAGAGTATGAGCTGGATCAGATGAAGGATGACAAGGGAAACGCGCTGATTCTTCCTGACAACGTGGCCCTTGACATGATCAATATTATTTACACCATGAATCTGACCCGGTATCAGAAATATGTGACCACCACCGTGGCCTCCAATGTGAAAGAGGAGACCATGACGGAGATCAATGAAAACATTGCGGATCTGAAGGGCGTGGCCGTGGCTCAGACCTACATCCGCCGATATGCGGACAGCATCTATTTCGCCCCTATCATCGGCTATACGGGAAAGGTCCAGGAGGACCAGCTCGACGCGCTGAACGAACAGTGGCGGGAGAGCGGGAATGCGTCCGCAGACGAGGTTAAGTATGACTTAAACGATGTAGTCGGCCGCGCCGGAATTGAGCAGTCCATGGAGCTGGACCTCCAGGGTGCCAAGGGATATTCCCGGATGTATGTGGACAATATGGGACGGCCCCGGGAGATCATAGAGAGTGAGGAAGCACAGGCGGGAAATGATGTGTATCTCACCGTTGACCGCAATCTTCAGGTGGCTATTTACCATCTGATTGAGCAGCAGCTCGCCGGCATCCTGGTGAAAAACCTGGTGAATGAGGATGTGGATAAAACCCAGATCCGCGACTCATCCAAGGTTCCCATCCCGGTGAAGGATGCGTACTATCAGCTGATCAACAACAACGTTCTCTCCCTGTCCCGCATGGCGGGGGAGGATGCATCTCCCATTGAGCAGGAGATATACGGAATCTACCTTTCGGCCAGGGACCAGATTCTCGGAACGCTGGAGAGCGAACTTTTAAGCTCTCATGCCAGAACCATGAATGAGCTTTCGTCTGATTTGTATTCGTATATGAATTATATCTACACCTATCTGTCGGATTCCAGCGTGGGCATTATTGAGCGGGACAAAATCGACCAGAATTCCGACGCATATCTGGCATGGCGGGACGGAAATTTAAGCCTTCGGGACTACATTTTGGACGGCATCGCCTCCGGCTGGGTGGATACCACCCAGCTGGGGACTGCGGACAATTATTCCGGAGCGGATGAGCTTTTCTCACGGCTCACGGAATACATTATCGGCAGCCTGGAAAATGATACATCGTTCACCAAGCTTATGTTCCGGTATCTGGTAAATAACGGACAGATAACCGGGCGCCAGCTTTGCCTGGCCCTGTTCTCCCAGGGCGTGCTGGAGGATGATCCCCAGGCGATTGCCCAGCTTCAGGCGGGGGATGAAACCACGTCCTTTACCTTTATCCGCCAGAAGATATCCAACATTGAGCTTACGCCGGCTCAGCTGGCCCTGGACCCCTGCACTGCGGGCTGTGTAGTCACGGATGTGAACACCGGCGAGGTGTTGGCCCTGGTCACCTATCCCAGTTACGACAACAATGAGATGTCCGGCAGCGTGGACCCTGAGTATTATGCCAAGCTTCAGAGTGATCTGTCCCGCCCCCTGTATAACAATGCCACCCAGGCGAGAAAAGCGCCCGGCTCCACCTTCAAGCCCCTCATCGCAGTGGCAGCGCTGGAGGAGGGCGTCATCACCCTGGATGAAACCATCAACTGTACCGGCCGGTACGAGGAGGTGGACCGTCCCATCAACTGTACGGGCCACCATGGCGAGCAGACCGTGATTGAGGGAATCCAGAATTCCTGCAACTATGTGTTCGCCGAGCTGGCGCACCGGCTGTGCATGGATGAGAATGGAAATTACTCTCCGGAGCGCGGCCTGGCCACCATCCGCAAGTACGCCACTCTGTTCGGCCTTTCCGAGACATCGGGAGTGGAGATCCTGGAAAATGATCCGCAGATTTCCGATACGGACCCGGAGCGTTCCGCTATGGGACAGGGCACTCACAACTATGCGAATGTGCAGCTTGCCCGCTATGTGGCGGCTATCGCCAACCGCGGCACCCTCTTTAAGCTGAGCCTCTTAGATAAGCTCACGGACTCTGACGGCAATCTTATCACGGATTTCACATCAGAGGTTGAATCCCAGATTGATGTGGCTTCCTCCACCTGGGACGCGGTTCAGGAGGGTATGCGGCGGGTAATTACCGTTACCTCCGCCCGTATCTACTCTGATCTGCCTGTAGAGGTGGCCGGAAAGACAGGAACCAGCCAGGAGGACCGTACGCGGGCCAACCACGGCTTCTTCATCTCCTTCGCACCCTACAGCAGTCCGGAGATTGCGGTGACGGTAAATATTCCCTACGGATACGCGGGAACCAACGCGGCCACCCTGGGGAAAAATGTATATTCCTATTATTATGGATACACCACCTTGGAAGATATCCTGGGTTCCGGTGCCTCCAGCATTTCAAATGTAACAATTAATGATTAAGGTGTCCCGCGGCGGCGGGCTGCCTGATAAAGGAGACGAGAGCAATGCGCAGTGCAGTAGTGATTAAGAGCAGCAGGGCCGGGATGACCGTCATCCTGGATTCCCAGATTCCCTTTGAGGATCTGCTTGCTGCCGTGGGGAAAAAGTTCCGGGAGAGCGCTCGGTTCTGGGGCTCTGTCCAGATGACTCTGACCCTTCTGGGGCGGGAGCTCACCCCCCAGGAGGAGTTAGCCATTGTGGATACGATCACGAGAAATTCGCAGATTGAGGTGCTCTGCCTGCTGGATACGGACGCAGAGCGCATCGAACGCTGCGAAAAAGCGCTGAATGACAAGCTGATGGAGCTCAATTCCCAGACTGGCCAGTTTTATCGGGGAAATTTGCGCAGAGGGGACTCTCTGGAATCAGAGGCCAGCATCGTAGTGATTGGGGATGTGGAGCATGGGGCTAAGGTCACTGCCAAGGGAAACATCATTGTGCTGGGCGCTCTAAAAGGCACAGCCAATGCGGGAGCCGCAGGAAATCGGGACTCAGTGGTGGTTGCTTTCGAGATGGCTCCCCTGCAGATCCGCATTGGGGAATACACCAGCCGTTTCAATGAAAAGAATAAGCGCCTGGGGCGGGGGCCTATGATCGCTTCAGCCGGGCCGGAGGGAGTAGAAATCCGGCCGATTAAGAAAACCTTCCTAAACAATATGTTAAATTTTTCTTGATGGTAAAAAAATACTGGTAAATTGGTAAAATTTAATGTACAATGGGAAGGTAAAGCTTAAAGTCTATTTTTCAGGAGGTTCCTATGAGTGAAGTCATTGTGATTACTTCTGGAAAAGGCGGGGTAGGAAAGACCACCACCTCCGCGAATGTGGGGACGGGACTTGCCATTCTGGGCAAGCGGGTCGTGCTGATTGATACAGACATCGGCCTGCGCAACCTGGATGTGGTCATGGGACTGGAAAACCGCATTGTCTACAATTTGGTAGATGTGGTGGAAGGAAGCTGCCGTATGAAGCAGGCCCTGATAAGAGACAAAAGATATCCCAACCTTTACCTTCTGCCCTCGGCGCAGACCCGGGACAAGTCCTCGGTGAATCCGGAGCAGATGATTAAGCTGGTGGATGATCTGCGGGATGAGTTCGACTATATACTGTTAGATTGTCCGGCCGGTATTGAGCAGGGATTTTACAATGCCATAGCCGGCGCCGACCGGGCTCTGGTAGTAACCACCCCCGAGGTGTCGGCCATCCGGGATGCAGACCGCATCATCGGCCTTCTGGAGCATGCGGGGATAGGAGAGATTGACCTTATCGTCAACCGCATTCGGGGCGATATGGTCCGGCGGGGCGATATGATGTCCCTGGGGGATGTGATGGACATCCTGGCAGTAAACATTCTGGGGGCGGTTCCGGATGACGAGAATATCGTCATTTCCACGAACCAGGGAGAGCCCCTGGTGGGCATGGGTTCCCCGGCCGGGGAGGCGTATCTTGCCATCTGCCGCCGGCTGATGGGAGAAAACGTGCCGATGACGGACCCCGGCAAGGCGCCGGATTTCTTCGCCAGACTGCGCCGGGCCTTAAAACGGGCGTAAGGAGGCGGTCATGGTGCAGTGGAACAGAGGCCCTCACGGTTCTTCCGGGGCGACGGCCAAGCGGCGTTTAAAACTTCTGCTTGTGTCGGACAAGGCCGGCTGCCCTCCGGAGATGATACTGATGATAAAAGATGACATGATACATGCCATTTCAAAATACATGGAGATAGAAAAGGATCGTGTTCAGCTGTTGATGGATACGGGGACGGAGGCTCTGCCCGGTGATGCGCGGCAGGGAGTGGGCGTGCTTCACGCCAATATACCGATCCGCTCCATTTCGAACAAGGGGCTTTTTTGATGTTTTTAGACTACGATTTCAGACATTTCAATTTTCGGCTTGTTTTATATATGATCGCGCTGAAT
>CALWBS010000156.1 GCA_944376135.1 uncultured Enterocloster sp. | reverse complement strand
CTCTTGTAAATATTCCTTTTTATCAGCTGTCTCCCTGCTTGACCCGATGGGCCAGATCGTAGAACACAAACCGGTCCGGCCTGTGCCTGGACTGGGTAAATTCAAACATAACCCCGTCCCCATTGTAGGTGCTGCTGCTCACCACCGCCATACAATTGTATCCTTTCAGATCCAGATACGTCTCATCAATCTGCGTCACCCGCTCTACCGTCATCTTCCTTTTGGTCGTCACAATGCTCTCACCCAGCACCTTTTCCATATACTCGTAAATAGACTTCTGTGCGATTTCCGGCGTCAGCCCCTTCACCACATCCCTGCGGAAGTAGTTGTGGTCGATAATCAAAGCCTCCCCCTCAATATACCGGACCCGCTGCACGTAATAAATCTCTGTCCCCAGAGGGAATCCTGTCCTGGCCCGTATTTTCTCGTCCACGGTGAGCTCGGCAAAACAGATCACTTTTGTAGTATAGCTTCTGTGGTTTCTGGCAACCGCTTCCTTTAAGCTCTCAATGCCGCCCAGGATAAATTCCGACTGCTCTATGGGCTGGTAGATCACCTGCACGCCCTTTCCGTGAATGCTCTGGACGTATCCCTCAGAGGCAAGCTGCCCCACGGCCCTGCGGATGGTATTTCGGGAACAGCCAAATTCTTTTACCAACGTATTCTCCGAGGGCATCAGCTCCTGGAGGCCGTAGTTTCCCTCCTCAATCCGCTCCCTGAGCGTCAGGTATATCTCATTGTACTTTGTTCTTGCCATATCGTCTTCCCTTCTGTGCCGCCCAAGGCGGCTGTCTGCTGTCAGATTGCCGCAACTCCCAGACAAAACCTCCGGACCAAAAATAAGAGCAGGAGATGCGCCGGATAAAACCCATAAAACGCATATTTCCATCCCCCGCGGCTATTCCCCCTCCTCCCATTATACAGGTACACAAAAACCGCAGATAAAAGCCCGATTCCCCCGTTCCATTCCAGGGTGTCCATCAGGCCGATGATGCCGCTCACCGCAGCCCGCTTTCCCCGGCTGTTCCGGAAATAATAAAATCCCGCCATATATAAAATGCCCACTGCTCCATAGTCCGCCCGCACGGCCTCAGCCGCCAGACATCCCGCCAGCACGGCGGCTCCCAGGATAGGCTGTTCCTTATCCCAGCCAATCCGTCGGCATAGTTCCTGCGCCGCCCACAGAGTCAAAAGCCCCAGCGCCAGCTCAGCCATCACGCTCTGGTGCGCCCAATCCATCCATCTGTCCGAAACCGCAAGGTCGAAAGGAATCTCCGAGATCAGGGCAAATATTCCCAGCCTATAAAAATACCGCTTCTTGCTGGCCGTGTGAAGAAATCCCTCGGACAGAAGCAGACAGAAAATAGGAAAAGAAAGTCTCCCCGCGCTCCTCAGAATCTGATCCCATCGATAGACAGCATACCATTCCGGGGAGTGGAACAGAATAAAATCCCAGCCATACACCAAAATGTATTCCAGCAGCACCGCGCCCACATGGTCTATAAGCATTAGCACCGCAGCCAGAAGCTTGAGGCTTGTCCCGTCCAGGCCTCTTTGCATGCCGCCGTCCATCTGTCCGCCTCCTGTCTCTAAAAGAGGACAGCATCCGCCGCCGGTTCACGGCAGATGCTGCCCTCTGTACTCTGCAAAATTATCCTTTAATAGAACAGCCGGTTCACCGCGCTGAAAATACCGCGGATAGAAGAACGGGTGATATTGGAACTGATGCCGACCCCGTAGGTCGCCTTGCCCGTAGCCTGGTCTACCAGATGGATGTAGGAAGCAGCCTGCGCCCCGGAACCGGAAGCCAGTGCATGCTCTGTGTAATCCAAAACCTTGATCTGGATTCCCAGCGCGTCCTCCAATCCTCTCTGCACCGCATCGATGGGGCCATTTCCGATGCCCTCGAAGGTCTTCTCGATGCCATGATCTGTATAGGTCACCTTTGCCAGGGTTGCAAACTCGCCGTCTCCCGTCTCCGCGTCCGTAATCCGGCACTTGCGGAAATGGATAGGCTCCTTCTTGTCCAGATAATTCTTCTTGAACTCCGCCATAATCTGCTCGGGAGCTACCTCACCCTGCTGCTCGGAACTCTTCTGAATCACATCCGCAAATTCCTTGTGCATCCCCTTGGGAAGCTTGAAGCCGTAGAATGTGTCCATAACAAAGGCTACGCCGCCCTTCCCGGACTGGCTGTTGATGCGGACAATGGGCTCGTACACCCGGCCGATGTCGCTGGGATCGATGGGAAGATACGGAACCTCCCAATACTGGCTGTTTCTCTCCTGAAGCGCATGCATACCCTTGTTGATAGCGTCCTGATGAGAACCGGAAAACGCGGTAAACACCAGCTTGCCCGCATAAGGATGTCTCGGCGGGATCTCCATCTTGGTGCAGCGCTCGCAGACTTCCGCGATCTCCCGCACATTCTCTATGTTCAGCTCCGGGTTGATGCCCTGGGAGAACATATTGTAGGCGACATTGAGAATATCCACATTTCCCGTGCGCTCACCATTTCCGAAGAGCGTACCCTCCACGCGCTCCGCACCGGCGAGGAGCGCCAGCTCCGTGGAAGCCACCGCGCATCCCCTGTCATTGTGCGGATGCACGCTCAAAATGATGCTCTCGCGGTTCTTGAAGTGGGTGTTCATCCACTCAATCTGATCTGCGTACACATTGGGCGTCGTCATCTCCACCGTAGAGGGAAGATTGATGATAATAGGATTCTCCTTGGTAGCTCCCCAGGTCTCCTGAACCGCTGTACAGATATCCAGAGCAAAATCAAGCTCTGTCCCCGTAAAGCTCTCCGGCGAATACTCCAGACGAATTTTGGTATCGCAGTCCGCCATATACTTCTGCACCAGTTTTGTGCCCACTACCGCAATTTCTTTGATTTCCTCTTTGTCCTTATGGAAAACCACATCCCTCTGAAGGGTGGATGTGGAATTATAAATATGAACGATGGCCTTCTTAACTCCCTGAAGGGCCTCAAAGGTCCGCTTAATCAGATGCTCCCGGCACTGAACCAGCACCTGCACCTCCACGTCGTCGGGAATCAGCTTGCGGTCCACCAACGTGCGCAGAAAATCATATTCAATCTGAGATGCCGACGGAAATCCCACCTCGATCTCCTTAAAGCCCAGCTTCACAAGAAGATTGAACATCTCTACCTTCTCATCCACCACCATGGGCTCCACCAGCGCCTGATTGCCGTCCCGAAGATCTACGCTGCACCAAATCGGCGCTTTCTGAATCTCCTTGTCCGGCCATGTACGCTCCGGAAAATTCACCACTGGGACCCGCTTATATCTCTGATAATTTAACATAAATTTTTCCTCCATTCTGTTCATTGTTTATTCACTGCATCCTCAGGCCAATGCCCCTGTCTTTCATCTAAGCATACCGCCCATACCGGGCAGTCGCTCGATCACGCCGTAATGCCGGACAATGAACAGCACCGCTC
>CALWBS010000155.1 GCA_944376135.1 uncultured Enterocloster sp. | reverse complement strand
AAATCTGTGCTATATGCGCTTTCGGGAGCGGAAGAACCAGGCGGACGTGGGCCTGGAAGAGTGGGAGAGCCGGGAGGAAGGGGCCTGCTGGGAGCCCTTGGAGCAGGCCGCCGAACGCCGGGTGCTTTTGGACGCCCTGGGGCGCATCGGAAGCCAGGAACGGCAGATTATCCTGCTTCACGCCGCTGCGGGCATGAAGCACAAGGAGGTGGCCAAGGTGCTGGAGATGCCGCTGTCTACAGAGCTCTCTAAGTACAACCGGTCCATGAAAAAGCTGCAGGGGATTTTGGAGGAAAAAGATTGAAAATTGTTGTTGACGAAATAACAGTCATGTTATATAATAATGTCTGTTGTACTGATGGGCTATCGCCAAAGGGTAAGGCAACGGACTCTGACTCCGTCATTTTCAAGGTTCGAATCCTTGTAGCCCAGCTAAGAGAAGCTGATGAATTTTTTATAAGGAAAGTTCATCAGCTTTTTTTGTCTCATCCCGAACCTCCCCCCGGTGCAGAACGGTCCATGTGATGATGCAGGCTGCGCACAGGATCCAGGTGACAGGCTCGCAGATGCAGATGGCCAGGTAGCCCCAGACGGGTACGGCGCAGGCGGCAAAGACTACTTTGCCCGCAAGCTCCAGGGCACTGCAGAAGAGAGGCACCGCCGGCCGGCCCATTCCCTGCAGGATGTTGCGGAGGACAACCAGAACTGCCATAGGCGGGATGAGGGGAATATTGATTTTCAGGTACAGCTCCGCGCTGCGGATGACCTTGGGGCTGGCGCTTCCTGTGATCAGCCGGATAGCGTCCGGGGCAAAGGAGAAGGTAAGCGCCATGGTGATAATCCACCAGATGCCGTATAAAAGCAGGGAAGTCCGGATACCCTGGGCAATGCGATGCCGCTGTCCTGCGCCGTAGTTTTGGCTGGCGTAGGTGGCGGCTCCTGTGCTTATGGCCCCGCCTGGCAGATAGAACAGCTCCGCCAGACGCCGGGCGACGACCTGGGCCGCGATGTAGGTTTCGCCCAGGGCATTGATGCTCCCCTGCAGCATAACGCTGCCGATATTGTAGATGGTGCTCATCAATGCCATGCCAAGTCCGGTATTGACCATCTGCAGGACGAAGGAGCGGGAGGCCTTCAGTTCCTTTTTCCCGAACCGGAGCCAGGCATAGCAGCGGACAATGTAGAGGAGCCCCAGGCCCGCGCTGATGCCCTGGGAGAGGACGGTTGCGATGGCCGCTCCCCGGACGCCCATCTGAAGCGGCCCCATAAACCAGATGTCCAGGCCGATGTTGAGAATGCTGCTGAACAGGAGGAGAAGCAGGGGCGTGAGGCTGTTGCCCACGGCCCGGAGAAGGCTGGCCTCCAGGTTGTAGACCATGGTCAGAGGAATCCCCGCGAGGATTACGGTGAGATAGGAGGCGGCGCCCTCCCGGGTTTCCGCCGGGACCTGAAGGAGGGTTAAGAGCGGGCTCCGCAGCACCAGAAAGCCGATGGTGAGGACCGCGGAAAAGAGGAGGGACAGCACGGTCATCCAGCAGACCGCCTGTCTGAGACGGGATTTGTCATCCGCGCCGAAATACCGGCTGACCATCAGGGCCAGACCATTGTTTAAGCCGAAAGCAAAATTGGTAATCAAACTGTAGAGAGCGGCGGTGGCGCCGATTTGGGCCAGGGCGGCATCCCCCAGAATATGTCCCGCAAGGGAGGTATCGGCCAGATTGTAGCACTGCTGCAGCAAATTCCCCCAAAAGAGAGGAAGGGAAAAGGCGAGGAGCAGGCGCGTGGGATTTCCCGCAGTCATATCGATGACGCGGCCTTTTTGGACGGGTCTCATAGGGCATAGGTTCCTTTCAAATGCAGGGCTGCAGGCCGGTACGCGTCCGGAATGCGGCGGATTCTTTTCTTAATTATAGCGCAAAAAAGAAAGCGCCGCACTAATAAATTGCATGCCCTTCAGGGGATGTCTAATAAGTCAGATTTTTATATACATATATCTTACATTTTCTATATATTCCGGTAGATCATCCGCAAAAATCATACAAAGTGTTTACAGAAAAAGTGCATATTTTTGATAGAAGGGGAATGCGTATTATAATAAAATAGTTCATGTAGTTTTCGGAAAAAGAAAAAAACTGGTTAAAAATCTACAAACTGGAGAAAAAATACCCCCATGTAAAGGAGAATATGCCAATGCGAAAGAGAGTCAGGACAATCATTCTGTGCTTTATCCTCAGTATCGCTTTCTCAGCGCAGGCATATGCCAAAGAATTTGAGAGCCGGCAGAGCGGCCTGGATGTCATGTTTGCCATTGACAGCAGCGGCTCCATGGTTTCGAATGATCCGGGGCGGATGGGCATGTCCATGGTCAAGGCATTTGTGGATACCGTACATATTGAAAATATCCGCATCGGCTTTGCGTCCTACAGCGACCAGGTAGGACAGGTGGTTTCCCCCGTATCTATCGGGGATCCCGAATCCCGGGCGGCCCTGAAGGCGCAGCTGGACGCCGTCACCTACTCGGGAGACACGGACATGGGGATGGGTGTGGAGGCAGCCCTGTCAGCCATGTCGGCGCAGGAGGGGAGAAAACGGATATTGGTGGTGATTTCCGATGGGGAGACCGATCTTCCCGACGGCGGGGAGAGGACGGAGGCCGAATCCGAGGCGGAGCTGCTCCGCTGCGCGCAGACCTGCGCGTCTGAAGGGATTCCCATCTACGGCGTAGCATTCGGGCAGTATGAGGGGAGCCGGGACAGCCTGGCGGACCTTGCGGCCCGGACCGGGGGAGCGTTTTATCAGGTCGCCCGGCCGGAGGACTTGATTGAAATTCTTTACGGCATTTTCGGCACCAACCTTTCTTATAAAATTCAGCCGCTGGCATCCGGGATTTACGGAGAGGGAAGTCAGGAGATCCGGGTAGTCTTGGAGGAGCCGTACCTGGACGAGATGGATTTGCTTCTTATTTCCTCGGGACCTGTGGGGGACACGGCGATTCGGTATGGGGAGGAGGAGATTCCCCTCTCTCTGTCGGCAAATTACGGCGTGGGGAAAATCGGCTACGAGAAGATTGACGATTCCATCACGGAGATGACGCTGACCACCGTTACCTCCCAGGGCCAGAGTGTGAAGCTGTATTTGATCAGTTACCGGGAGCTTCTTCCCGTACTTTCAATAGAAGAGAGCCTGCAAAAGAATGCAGCCGCGCAGTACCAGGTGTATTTTAAGGACCGTCAGGGGCAGGTGGTAGCAGACGATGGCTTTTACAGCCGGTTTCAGTGGGAATGGCAGACGGATGCCGGGGAAGCGGACGGCATAGACCTGGGGCCTGCCTCGGTGAAGGAGGGAATCCTGGAGGGAGAGCTTCGGGCCGGCCGCTCCGGAACCTACGGTCTGGCCGGGGTGCTGAGCGATTCGCTGGGGAGTTATCCTTTTGCGGCCGAGATCCGTGTGGTGAATACCCCGCCGTCGGGAAGCCTGCCCGAAATCCGTCTTTCCAGGCTGGGAGGCGGCAGCGCGTACCAGCTGGACGCGTACTTCCAGGATAAAGACGGGGACAGCCTCACCTATTCCATAGAAGCCGGGGATGAGGGAAGGGCCGAGGCCGGCCTGGCGGGAAACGTGCTGGAGCTCACCCCTCTGCGGAGCGGAAGACAGACTTTTACCCTTTTTGTGAGCGACGGGGAGGACACGCTCTCCTACCCGCTGGAGGTTTCCGTCACACCTATCTGGGCGACTTATTGGTGGGTGATCCTGCTGGCTGCGGCGGGGGCCGGTTTTGGGCTTTTTAAGCTTCTCTATAAGCCTAAGCCCCAGGTGGAGGTCATTGCCCAGAGAAAGCAGGGAAACC
>CALWBS010000154.1 GCA_944376135.1 uncultured Enterocloster sp. | reverse complement strand
GGCACAAGCCCTTACCACAAGGAGCTGGCGGATGAGAATTTCAGGAGGTTCACGGAAGTATTTAAGCGCTGCGGGGACATCCGCAGGATTGGCTCTGCCGCCCTGGAGCTGGCTTATACAGCCTGCGGACGGCTGGACGGCTTTTTTGAGCGGGGTCTGAACCCCTGGGATTTCGCCGCCGGGGTGCTCCTAGTGGAGGAGGCCGGCGGCCAGGTGACGGATTTTTCCGGAAATCCCGTGGACATGACGCGTGCCGGAGATATCCTGGCATCCAACGGGCAGATAGGGGGAGAGATCCGGGATTGTTTTTAGACCAGATGCAAGAGGGGGCCGAACAGGCCCCCTTATTTCTCGTCACACACTTGAAAAATATAGAATTTTAAATAATAGGATTCATCTGCTGCCCACAGAATCGGATGATCCGGGGCCTGAGTCCGGTATTCCACTTGGCGGAGACGTTTGTGGGCGTTCCCGGCGGCCTCCCGGATAGTCTTGGAGAAGAGCTCCGGGTCCATGAAATGGGAACAGGAGCAAGTGGCCAGAAAACCGCCGTCCTTCACCAGCTTCATTCCCCGCAGATTGATTTCCCGATAGCCTTTTACCGCGTTTTTAATGGAATTTCTAGACTTGGTAAATGCCGGGGGATCTAAGACGACCAGGTCAAAGCGTTCCCCCTGCCGCTCCAGCGCGGGGAGAAGGTCAAATACATCGGCGCACAGGAAGGAGACGGAGGAGGAAAGAGCGTTGAGGGCCGCATTTTCCGCGGCCTGGCGCACGGCCAGCTCCGAGGCATCCACGCCCAGCACGCGCTTTGCCCCGGCCAGGCCGGCGTTTAGGGCAAAGGAGCCGGTGTGGGTGAAGCAGTCGAGCACGGTTTCGGGCTGAATGCGGCGGCACAGATTCTGGATGGCCAGCCGGTTGTATTTCTGGTCCAGGAAAAATCCTGTCTTCTGCCCGTCCTTCACGTCTACCAGATAGCGCACGCCATTTTCTGCAATCTCCACTTTGGTCTCAAAGGTAGGGCCGATAAATCCCTTGACCCGCTCCATGCCCTCTAAGAGGCGCACCTTGGCATCGCTTCTCTCATAGATTCCGCGGATGTGCACGCCGTCCTGGGCGAGAATTTCCTGCAGCAGATCTAAGAGCACGGGCTTTAGCCGGTCAATGCCGAGGGCCAGGGACTCCACCACCAGCACGTCGGAAAATTTGTCGATGACGATTCCCGGGAGAAAATCCGCCTCCCCAAACACAATGCGGCAGCTCCCTGTGTCCACCGTGGCCTTGCGGTAGTCCCAGGCATTTTTCAGCCGCATTCGAAAGAATTCCCGGTCGATCACCTGGTTTTTCTTCCGGGACAGCATGCGGACCGTGATGCGGGAGCGGGTGTTGATAAAGCCGCATCCCAGGGGATAGCCATCAAAGTCCTCCACATACACCAGGCCGCCGTTTTCAAAGGGGCCGTCTATGGCTTCAATCTCATTGTCATAAATCCAGGCGCCGCCGGATTTTAAAGAGCGGCCCTGGCCCTTTCGTATGCGCACTGTGGCGCTGATTGTATATAAATTTTCTTCTGTCATGCGAAATCTCCTATCTGTTCAATCATTCCTTAAACTGTTACGATTATACGACGGGCAGGGAAGATTGGCAACCTGCATTTCCCTCCAGAACGCTGATTCCCTCTTTGATAATCCGCTCGGTGAGGGAAGCCATCTGCCGGGGGCTTTCTTTCCTGCCGTTCTGTATCCAGTATTGGACCAGGCCTACGCAGCCGGAGACAATGAAAGAGAAGTAGGCCTCGAAAACCTGGGGATCCCCGGAGCGGAACACTTCCATCCAATCCCGGAGGCATTTCTCGCGGACCAGCTGTTTTAGACGGTTTACGAAATTTAAATCTCCATTTTCTCCCATGAGGATTTCCACCAAATCCGCATTGTCATGAACCAGTGAAAAAATATCGTCAAAAACCATGGCAGGGCGCTGCTTCAAATCCTTGACGTCGTAGCTCATGACCACGCGGTTGAACTCGTCCATAAGCTCCGCCTCAGTTTTTTCCAGCAGATCGAATACATCCTTGTAGTGCAGATAAAAAGTCCCGCGGTTTAAATCCGCCATATCGGTTAGTTCCCGAACCGTGATGTCCTGAACCCGTTTCTCTTTCAGAAGACGTATCAGGCACTCCTTTAACAGCTTTCGCGTTTTTCGGACCCGGCGGTCGGGGTTCTCCTGTGTCATAGTCTCCCTCCTTCTAAATGTATACGTGTAGGGTTATTTGGAAAATTTTTTCAATAGAAAATAAACATTTAAATTAAAAGTGTTCATTAGTCAACCGGAAAGTGAAAATTAATGATTGTTTTTTTAGAATAGATTCGTATAATCTATTATAGTTAATAAATGAACACTTGTCAATTATTTGGGGATTTTTCGGAAAAGCGAGGAGAAAATGAGGATGAAACGATTGAAAAAATATGGCTGGACAGGGATGCTGTCTCTGGCGCTGCTTTTGGGGCGGCCGGGAGCGATGGAGGCTCTGGCGGAGACAGCAGAAAACCAAAGCCCCTTTGAGGGGGAGCAGCAGGTTCTGTTTGAACGGCTTGACGAGGAGAGGCGGGAGGAATATTCCGACCTGCACCCGGACTGGGAGGAGAGTGAGGAGGAAGAGGAGTTGCCTGGCCGGCGGGCGGGTTTTCTTGTAAAGGATGATCTCAGCTGCATAGCTGCCAGCCGGCTGGCGGCCGCCATGGAGAACGGATACAGTGATGGAAAAATACCGGACCAGGGGGATTTGTCCGAATATCTGTCCTCCATCTCTTACCGGAGCCACGCTACCTGCCTGGAGATGTATCTTAGAAGATGTGAGGACGGGGAGGAGGCTTGGGAAAAAGCTATGAGGTGGCTGGAGAGAAACTATGACAAGGCGGAGGACAGGAAATATACTCTGGAATATTATCGATATTTGGGTATGAATGCGGAGGAGAGAGATGGCAAGACGTACTTTATGGTCCTGCTTTTGCGGTGACAGAGAACATGGAGGCGGACAGAAATTCTCTCTGCGCCTGGCGCAGTTCATCATGGATAAGCAGAAATGGATTGTGTCAGTCTTTTTGGCGGGATGCTTCTTCTCCTTAATCGCCATGCTGTTCGTCGATGTCAACTATGATCTGACCGAGTACCTTCCTGCCGGGGCTCCTTCCCGCATCGGGCTGAATCAGATGGAGGAAGCGTTCGGATACCCGGGAACAGCCCGGGTTATGCTGAAGGATGTAACCCTCTATGAGGCGAAGCAGTACAAGGACCGGCTGGAGCGCGTGGACGGGGTGGACCAGATTTTGTGGTGTGACAGCACCGTCAATATCTATGCCGGAGAGGATTTCATCGATATGGAATCCATCGAGGACTACTACAAGGATGGCTGCGCAGTGATGGATGTGACTTTTAAGGAAGGGGATACCTCTGCGAAGACCTCCCGGGCGATTGACCAGATGCAGGAGATAACCGGGGATAAAGGATATTTTGTGGGAATGGCAGTGCAGACCAAGTCCCTCACGGAAAACGTGGAGAGCGAGATGAGCCTGATTATGACGGTAGCCGTGGTCATGATTTGTGCTGTTTTGTGCGTCACCACCAATGCATGGGCGGAGCCGTTTTTATTTCTCCTGGTGATGGGGGTTGCGATTCTCCTGAACCGGGGCACGAATATTTTTATCGGCACCGTGTCCTTTCTGACCAACAATGTGGCGATGGTGCTGCAGCTCGCCACCTCCATGGATTATTCCATCTTCCTTCTGGACGCGTTTTCCAGAGGAAAGAGCCAGGGCCTTTCGGAGGAGGAGGCCATGACAGGGGCCATTGACGATGCCATCAACTCGATTTTCGCCAGCAGCCTGACTACGGGTGTGGGGTTTCTCGCTCTGGTTTCCATGAAGTTTACCATCGGCTTTGATATGGGGCTGGTGCTGGCGAAGGGCATTGTGTTCAGCCTCCTGACCGTAGTGTTTTTTATGCCGGCAATGATTTTGAAATTTTCCCGGCTGAATGAGCGGACGAAGCACCGCCCATTTCTTCCGGATTTCAAAAAAATGAGTCAGGGAATTTACAAGCTGCGGTACGTCTCCCTGGCGGTGATGCTTCTTCTTGTCCC
>CALWBS010000153.1 GCA_944376135.1 uncultured Enterocloster sp. | reverse complement strand
GAGTCTGCTCTCCTCATGGGTGTCATAGAAAATATCGATGTGATTTCCTCGAACCGCGCCGCCCCGGTCCTCGGCGGTGTAGATGACTCCGTTGATTATGAGCCGGGTTCCGTAGGGGATGACGCGGGGGTCCACGGCCACTGTGTGCCCGGCGGCGGCCAGGGCCCCCGAACTTGTCAGCCGCCCCCAGCGGCCGGAACAGCTTTCGCATGGGCAGTAGCCGGTGGTCGTAAAGACGCCCAGCGGGACAAGCGTGAGGGGCTCGTCCGCCTGTGAAGCGGCGGCTTCAGAATTTTGCGGAGCGGCAATTGCCTCCTGTGGGGCGGTGCCCGCAGCGTCCGCTGCCAGGGGTGCAGAGATTTCCGCAGCCGGGGAGGGGAAGGGGGACGCGGCCATAAGAACGGCGGTGAGAGCGATTCCGGCGATCAGATGTCTGTATTTCATGTACAATTTCCTCCTGTTTATTCTGGAATGATTGGTTGGACAAGGGGTTATAGTACATAATATGTAATAAAATTGTAATATATGATAAATAATTGAAATATTTAAGGCGCCGTTTTGAATAGCCGCTGCTTTAAACAGGAATGACGGCGGCAAGCTGCGGTATGTTTCCTCCCTCTTCTGCACATACTGATGGTAAACAAAGCCATAGCAGCAGGCCGCCAAGCCTGCGGGGAGAGAGGAGAGATGCACATGGGACAGATGCGGGGAAAGGCCAGCCTGGCTTTTGAAAAACCGCCTGTGATTATAAGTTCCGGGTCCGTGGCAGGGACGAAGGAGGGACAGGGACCTCTGGGCCACTTTTTTGACCGGGTGGAGGAGGATGACATGATGGGGGAGGCCAGCTGGGAGCTGGCGGAGAGCGCCATGCAGAGGCAGGCGGCCCGGATTGCCCTGAAAAAAGCAGGACTTTTTCCCGCGGATGTGCGGTATGCCTTTGCCGGGGATCTCTTGGGGCAGCTCATCGCCACCTCTTTTGGAAATCTGGATTTGGCGGTGCCGCTCTTCGGACTTTACGGCGCCTGCTCCACCATGGGTGAGTCTATGGGCCTAGGGGCCATGGCGGTGGCAGGAGGATTTGCGGACCGGGTGCTGGCTATGGCTTCCAGCCATTTTGCCACGGCGGAAAAGCAGTTCCGCTTTCCGCTTGCTTACGGCAATCAGAGACCCCTGTCCGCTACCTGGACAGTGACAGGATGCGGGGCCTTGATTATCGCGGGGGAGCAGAAGGAGAATGCACTCCGCTCCGGAAAAGGTGCCGCAGGCAATAGGAGCGCTCTTGCCAGGATTACGGGCATTACCACCGGCCGTCTGGTGGATGTGGGCGCCAGGGATTCCATGAATATGGGGGCGGCCATGGCTCCGGCTGCCTTTCACACCATTGAGCAGAATCTGGAGGATTTCCAGGTGGACGAGCACTGGTATGATAAAATTATCACCGGGGATCTGGGGGAGGTGGGACACCGGATCCTTTTGGATATGATGAAGGAAAAGGGCAGAGATTTGTCTTCCATCCTCATGGACTGCGGAATAGAAATCTACGACAAGGAGAAACAGGATACCCATGCGGGGGGAAGCGGCTGCGGCTGCAGCGCTGTCACGCTCTGCGCCTGCATTTTGCCTAAGCTTAGGGATGGAACATGGAAGCGGGTGCTCTTTGTCCCCACAGGCGCCCTGCTGTCCACAGTGAGCTTTAATGAGGGACAGACCATCCCCTCGATTGCGCACGGGGTGGTTCTGGAGCGTGTTTGAAAATTCATTTCCGGTCCGGTGCATATCGGTTGACGGGGGCGCCGGCGGCCGGCGCCTGCAGGCAGAAGGGAGAGACAAATGGAATATATAAAGGCATTTCTTGTAGGAGGGGCAATCTGCGCCCTGGTACAGATATTGATGGAAAAGACAAAAATGATGCCGGGAAGAATCATGGTGCTTCTCGTCACCTCCGGCTGTCTTTTGGGCGCCCTGGGTCTTTACGAGCCGTTTCTCGCCTGGGCGGGAGCCGGGGCATCGGTTCCCCTTCTGGGGTTCGGAAATCTGCTGTGGAAAGGGGTCAAGGCAGGCGTGCAGGAGAGCGGCCTTCTGGGGGTGTTTAAGGGAGGATTTACGGCGGGAGCGGCGGGAATCTGCGCGGCCCTGGTATTTGGGTATCTGGCTTCGCTGGTGTTTAAACCGAAAATGAAGTAGAGGCAAAAACGATCTCGACAAATAAGATACCTCTTGTATGATGAAGGGCTTGCGCGGGGGACAGGTCATTCGCAGAGAAATGACAGGCTGGATGAGACACGGACTGAAATGCCCGTATCTTATCCGGCTTTTTTGCTCTGCCGGCCGCAGTTTTCGCGTTCATTGTACTGAGGCGGTTTAACCGCGGCCAGCCCGGATAATTTATAATTGCGCAGGATGCGGAAATTGAGTATAATGGAGACATAACGCGGCCAGTTTGTATGGCCGGACATAAATTAGGAGAGCCAATTTACATGAAATATTTCAACATCGCGATTGACGGGCCCGCCGGGGCGGGAAAGAGCACCATCGCCAGGAAGGCGGCAGGACTTTTGGGATTTGTGTATGTGGACACCGGGGCTATGTACCGGGCGATGGCCCTGCATGTTTTGAGAGAGGGAATCGACCCCGCAAACGAGGCCGCAGTGAGCCGTGCCTGCGGCCAAGCGGATGTCTCTATCCGGTATCAGGATGGGGCCCAGCAGGTACTGTTAAACGGGGAGAATGTCTCTGGCCTGATCCGCACCGAGGAGGTGGGAAAGACTGCCTCGGCGGTTTCCGCCTACATGCCGGTGCGCGAAAAGCTGACGGAGCTTCAGAAGAAACTGGCTGCCAGCGAGAACGTAATTATGGACGGCCGGGACATCGGCACCTGTGTGCTTCCCCAGGCACCCGCCAAGATTTACCTGACTGCCTCTGTGGAGGTTCGGGCCCAGAGGCGGTTTAAGGAACTTGCGGAAAAAGGGACGGACTGTGATCTGGAGGAGATAAAGCGGGATATCGCGGACCGGGACTGGAAGGATATGCACCGGGAGCATGCGCCCTTAAAGCAGGCGGAGGACGCTGTGGTGGTGGACAGCTCCCAGATGACAATCGACCAAGTGGTGGAGGCTATCCTCGCCGTTGCCAGGGAGAAGGGGCTAAAGACGGCTGCTGCGGCCCAGCCCGCCGCTTCGGAGGCGTAACATGGGCAGAGAGGTGATTGTGGCAAAAACTGCCGGCTTCTGCTTCGGCGTGGAGCGGGCGGTGGACAAGGTGTATGAACAGATTGAGGCAAAAACCCGCGGAGAACTCCGGGCCCCCATTTACACCTATGGTCCCATTATCCACAATGAAGAGGTGGTGCGGGATTTGGAGGAGAAAGGCGTCCGGGTTCTGAACACAGAGGAGGATTTAAAAAATCTGCCCCAAAATCAGGGGACGGTGATCATCCGCTCCCACGGTGTCAGCCGCCATATCTACGATATTTTAAAGGAGCGGGGAGTGGAAATTGTGGATGCCACCTGCCCCTTTGTGAAGAAGATTCACCGCATTGTGGCAGAGCACTCAGCGGCCGGGGATGTGGTGGTGATTATCGGAAGTCCGCCCCACCCCGAGGTGGAGGGAATCCGCGGATGGGGAAATGCGGACACGGTAGTGATTGAAAATGAAAAAGAAGCGGAGCAATTTTCTCTTCCCGAGGGCCGCAGGCTGTGTATTGTGTCCCAGACGACATTTAATTACAACAAATTTAAAGAATTAGTTGAAAAAATTTCGAAAAAGGGTTATGATAGTAGTGTTTTAAATACGATTTGCAATGCAACACAGGAAAGACAAGTGGAGGCTGCGAAGATCGCTTCCCAGGTGGAGGCCATGATTGTCGTCGGAGGGCGCCATTCGTCCAACACCCAGAAGATTTACGAGATATGCCTCAAGGAATGTAAGAATACTTTTTACATTCAGACACTCGGCGATTTCGATCCTGATAGTGTATCTTCTGTGCGCAGCGTAGGTATTACAGCTGGGG
>CALWBS010000152.1 GCA_944376135.1 uncultured Enterocloster sp. | reverse complement strand
GCAGAAAAATGTTGCTTTTCCGCCACTCTCTCTTCTAATTATGACTTTGCGATTGCCCTAAAATTATTTTCTTACGCAAGAACGCCTCCGCTACGGCCAAGTCCTCCGGCGTTGTGATTTTGATATTTTCATAGCTTCCCTCAACCATGCGGGCGCGCACTCCCATTTGCCGCTGCACCACCATGGCATCGTCTGTGATGCTTTTGCAGTCCTCCCCCATCTGTCTGCGAAAAGCCTCCCCAATTAAAGAAATGCGAAAAACCTGAGGGGTCTGTGCCTGCCACAGACGGGAACGCTCCGGGCTCTCTAAAATGCACGCCTCGGCGTCCACTACCTTTATGGTGTCTTTGACCGGCATTCCCACCACGCTGGCTCCGCATGCCTCGGCAGCTGCAAACGCCCGCTCGATGATGTCCTGGCTGATAAAGGGGCGGGCTCCGTCGTGAATAAACACATACCCGTCCCCGCTTTGCTCTTTTAAAAGCGCAAGGGCATTCCATACACTCTCATAGCGTTCCTTTCCCCCTTGTATCACAGCAGACACCTTTGAAAGTCCATATTTTTCGACAATTTCCCGACGCACATACGCGCTCTGATTCCCAGGCACAACCAGAATTATCTCATCAATCCGAGGAGATTTCTCGAATACCAACAGAGAATGCGCCACTACCGGCAGGCCGCCGATTGTCAGAAACTGCTTAGCCTCCTTCGTCCCCATCCGCCGTCCTTGGCCTGCAGCCAAAACGACAGCGGCACAGTACACCTTCATCTGACGGTCACCCCCGTTCTCCCAGCTTCAAGTTGGGAATCGCGTTTAAATCCCAGCCAGCCAGGTTTCCCTTTTTATATTCATAGTAAGCTGCCGAGCCAATCATAGCCGCATTGTCCGTACAGAAAACGGGAGATGGATAATAAAAACGAATTCCATACTTCGCGCACGCCTCTGCCATGGCAGCTCGGAGCGCGGTATTGGCCGCTACTCCCCCTGCAATGGCCAGCTTGTCAAAACCATATTCACGGGCCGCCAGGATTGCCCGACCTACCAGAGAATCCACCACGGACTTTTGGAAAGATGCCGCAACATCCACCGTAGAAATCGTTTCGCCCGTCATCTGCGCGTGATTCAGATAGTTGAGTACCGCTGACTTCAGTCCGCTGAAGGAAAAATCATAGGGAGATCCCTCCACCTTCCCCCTCGGAAATACAATTGCATCCGGATTGCCCTCCTTAGCCGCACGGTCTATTTTAGGTCCCCCGGGATATCCCAGGCCAATTGCGCGGGCTACTTTGTCGAATGCCTCCCCGGCAGCATCATCCCTGGTCCGGCGTATGATCTCAAACTCCCCATAATCACGGACAATTACCAGATGAGTATGACCGCCCGACACAATCAGACAGACGAATGGAGGCTCAAGATCCGGATTTTCAATGAAATTAGCAGCCACATGTCCTTCAATATGGTGGACACCTATCAGTGGTTTTCCGGCGGCATAGGCAATGGCTTTTGCCTCCGCAACGCCAACCAAAAGTGCCCCCACAAGCCCCGGTCCATAGGTGACTGCTATCGCTGTCATATCCTCCAGCCCGCTTCCCGCCTCTGCTAAAGCTCGTTCTATCACATAATTGATGGCCTTTATATGCTCCCGTGACGCAATTTCCGGCACAACTCCCCCATAAATCGTGTGTGTCTCAATCTGAGAAGTAATTACATTGGAGCAGACGGTCCGCCCGTTTTTTACCACGGCTGCCGCGGTTTCATCGCAGGAGCTCTCAATGGCCAGTATTAAAACATCCTTCGCACTCTCGCCCTTCACTTTCTCCTCGCCTCTTTCTATATTTATTGCATTTTCTTAAACTTCTGCCCTCAGTCCTCATCAAACTCCAGCTCCAAAGTCCATCCATCTCTGGCTGCCTTGGAGCGGGGAAATATTTTCCGCACCTCATCCATGTAATCCTCGGGACGTGTCAGGGATGGGCTGTAATGGGTCAGCCACATCTGGCCGGGCTGTGCCTCCTTTGCCAAGGCTGCCGCCTCATAAAAAGTCATGTGTTTATACTCTCTGGCCTTAGCTGCCTTTTCCTTTTCTCCATACATTCCCTCACATATAAAGAGATCAGAACCCTTCGCGCATTCCGCAATCGCCGGGACCGGACGGGTATCCGTACAGTATGTCACCTTTAGTCCCCTGCGGGCAGGCCCCAAAACCATATCCGGCGTCAAAATCCTGCCCTCTGCTTCTATCGTTTCCCCCTTCTGCAGGCGGCTCCAAAGTTTCTGCGGAATTTCCTGTGCTCTAGCTCTCTCCACATCAAACCGTCCCCCTCTTGGAATTTCGATCGAATATCCGTAGCATACCACATTGTGGTTGACGCGGAACGCCCGGATCACATAGGGCTCCAGCTCAATACATTCTCTATTCTCAGTAAGCTCTACAAACCGGAGCTTAAACGGCAGCTCCGGCGCTATGGTGCAGAGCGCTCCCACCACTCGGGAAAGCCCTTTTGGCCCAATTAGGGTCAGCGGCTCTGTGCGCTCCGCATTTCCCATGGTCAAAAGGAGGCCCGGCAGACCGCTTATATGATCCGCATGATAGTGAGTAAAGCAGATCGCGTCAATGGGCTTTGGACTCCATCCTTTTTCCTTTAAGGCAATCTGTGTTCCCTCGCCGCAGTCAATCAAGAGATTGCTCCCCTTGCATCTGGCCATCATAGAGGTGAGCCACCGATACGGGAGCGGCATCATACCTCCCGTTCCCAGTAAACATATATCCAGCATGGCAAATGTTCCGCTCCTTTCTCTTCCGCTCTGCGCATCAAAGTATATCATATATTTTGCAAAATAGGCAAGAGGCGCGGCAAAATCCTCCCCGGGTTTTGCCGCGCCTCTCATCTTTCCGCATGTTTTCCGTCACAGCAGCTCCAGCTGCTCCTCCACATCTACCGGAATCTTAAATTCCGCCGTAATCTCGTCATAGCACTCCTCGCACAGATCGAAATGGTGCACCTGGCCGTCCTTCTCGGAGAAATAGTCCCAGGCATGGTCAATTGCCATGGCACCTTCCCGCACGATTCCCTTGTCTACCACTAGCTTTTTTCCGCAGCTATTGCAGATTACTGCCTCCAACTGCCCGTTCTTGTTGTACTTTTTCATGTATATCCTCGCCTTTCTCTCCCATTGTGTCCCTTCATCCTCTCCAGAGCGTGTTTGAAAATTTGGGCCGGCTCCACGGGTCTCCTGCCTCTTCTTCATGCCGGCGGCAGATCTCTCACGAAAAAATAGAGAGGAATCTCTGATTTCCTCTCCATTATAAACACAAATTATTCATATTTTAAGTGGTAATTCTTTCATATT
>CALWBS010000151.1 GCA_944376135.1 uncultured Enterocloster sp. | reverse complement strand
GATGCGGTGATCTCCGCCTCCAATGACCTGGACGAGTACCTGATCGACAGCTTGAAAATGCAGGGAGCGGCTATCAACTCCTGGGGCGTGGGCACCAATCTGATCACCTCCAAAGACTGCCCCTCCTTCGGCGGCGTCTACAAGCTGGCAGCCGTCCGTGACAAGGCTACAGGGAAATTTATTCCCAAGATCAAGGTGTCTGAGAACGCGGAAAAGATCACCAACCCGGGAAACAAGACCATTTACCGCATCTATGACAAGGCCACGGGCAAAATCACGGCCGACCTCATCTGCCTGGTGGGGGAGACCTTTGACACCAACAAATCCCTTCTGCTCTTCGATCCCATCGAGACCTGGAAGAAAACCCTTCTGGCCCCGGGAAGCTATACCCTGCGGGAGCTTCTTGTTCCTATTTTCAAGGACGGGGAATGCGTCTACGAATCCCCCAAGGTCATGGACATCCAGGCCTACTGCAAGAAGGAACTCGACACCCTGTGGGATGAATCCCGCCGTCTGATGAACCCCCACGAGGTCTATGTAGATCTGTCCAATGAGCTGTGGCATATGAAAAAACAGCTCCTGGATTCGTATCACAGGAGCTGAAGGGACTGACAGCAAAATATATAAAAGGAAACCGCTTTTGTCCTCATAATGGACGGAAACGGTTTCCTTTTTTGCCGCATATAAGGCATTCTCTGCTTTATGTCCTGCTACACAAAATCTTCCCGCATGGGAGTAAAGATATCCAGAAGGATTCCCGCCTTTTTGCACACGCAGCCATGCTCCACGCCGTTTAGTTTCAGCATAGTGTCTCCGGCGCGAACGGTCTTTGTCTCCCCTTCAATTGTAAAGTCAAATTCACCACTGACTACATAGGTAATCTGGGTATGGGGATGATGGTGAAGAGCTCCCGCAGCCCCTTCCTCAAAAGTGTTTTCCACACACATCAAATCCTTGCTGTAGGCCAGCACCCGACGGGTGACGCCCTCTCCGCCGCTTCCCGGCATTACATCCTTGTGGAATACCCATCTCTGATCCAACATGTTTCGTTTCCTCCTATCCATCGCTTTGTTGTTCTCTATTTTTCTTCAAACCCAACACTGGCCAGAAATCTGCCAAAGGCAGCTCTTCCCTCCGCATCGCACTTGTACACTCCGGCATCCTCCAAAACCCGCGCGAACACATAGCCGACCTCCTCTTTCAAGATATCGTCCACATTCTCAGCGGTAACCGCAATACCCTTCTCCCGATAAACGGACAGGAATTCCTCCGCCCAGTCCGCATGCTTTTCAATCGATGCATTGCTCCGTATATCCTTTCCCGCCACGATGTACTCGCCCAAGGTTTTCAGCTCTTCCTTGAGCCGGGAAGGCAGGACCGCCAGGCCCATAACCTCAATCAGGCCAATGTTCTCTTTCTTGATATGGTGCAGATCCTGGTGAGGGTGATAAACTCCCAGCGGGAACTCCTCCGTGGTGATGTTGTTGCGCAGCACCAAATCCAGCTCATAGGTGTCTCCCACCTTGCGCGCAATGGGAGTGATGGTATTATGAGGCTCTCCGTCCGTCTCAGCATAGATAAACGCCGCCTCATCTGTGTAGGCCCTCCAGGCCCCCAAAACCTTATCCCCCAGCTCAATAAGCCGGTCCGGATCCTGGCAGCGCAGACGGAGCACCGACATGGGCCAGAACACAATCCCTGCCTCCACATCCGCAAAGCCCTCCATGGTAAACCATTTCTCAATGGGCGCCTTGGCCATGGCAAAGGTGTAATGTCCTCCCTGGAAATGGTCATGACTCAAAATGGAACCGCCCACAATGGGCAGATCCGCATTGGAACCCAGAAAATAGTGGGGGAACTGCTTGATAAAGTCAAACAGCTTCCGAAACGCCGCCTTATCTATCTTCATAGGAACATGCTGTCCGTTAAACACAATGCAGTGCTCATTGTAATACACATAGGGGGAGTACTGGAACCCCCACTGACTATCATTGATTATAATAGGAATTACCCTGTGATTGTTCCGCGCCGGATGATCCGCGCGGCCCGCGTATCCCACGTTCTCCATACAGAGCTGGCACTTAGGGTAGCCGCTCTGCTTGGCCAGCTTAGCCGCCGCGATGGCCTTGGGATCTTTCTCCGGCTTCGACAGATTCACCGTGATGTCCAGCGTGCCGTAGCGGGTCTTCACCGTCCACTTCATATCCCGGCGGATGCGGTAACGCCGTATGTAATCCGAGTCCTGGCTCAGCTTATAATAATAGTCTGTGGCCTCCTGCGGAGAATTCTCGTAATGCTTCCAGAACGCCCGAATCACCTCGCTGGGTCTCGGCATCAGACAGTTCATGAGCCGAGTATCAAAGAGATCCCGGTAGACCACACTGTCATTTTCCAAAACACCGGTCTCGTGGGCGCAGTCCAGAAGCTCTTTGAGAATAGGCTCCAAGTCTTTTGCAGTCTGCGCGCACTCACTCTCCTTCACATTCTCCGGCTCCTCATACTCATCCATCTGCATAACCTCCAGAATCTGGTTTCTGGCGTAAATGGCATCATCTGCAGTGATAAGCCCTGTATCCAGCCCGTACTGCACCAAGCGGCTGATGGCATTATAAATCATAATTCTTTCCCCCTGCTCTGTCTTTTCGTGTAGCAATTTAGAACGGCATCTTCTTGCCCCTGTTTTCCTGCCATCCTGAACTGTTCCCTTCCATTATATCCCCGAACCTGGCATATGACAATGCTATTTTTACAATCCCGCCGCGCGGTCACAGGCAGCTCCACATTCCTTTAAGCCGCTCGGTAATAATTCCCCCCAGAAGGCCGATGGCTGCCCCTGCCCCGCAGCCCGCCGCGAGAAGCACGGGCAGATACGCGAAGACACCAAATGTCTTCACCACAAAGGCCGCAACCAAAAACTGGCCCACATTGTGAAACACCCCTCCTAAAATGCTCACCCCCACAACGCCAAAAAGCTTTAGCCTCCGGCACGCTGCCATAACAAAAAGGCTCAAAGCTGCTCCCCCCGCACTGAACAGCACGGAGGACATATTTCCGAACGTAAACCCGGTAAGCAGGATGCGCACCAGGTTTACCGCAGCCGCAGGCCCGGCTCCCAGAGAATAGAGAACCGTCACCGTCACCAGATTGGCAAGTCCCAGCTTGACTCCCGGCGCTCCCAGATAAATGGGAAGCAGGCTCTCAATATATCCCAGCACAAAGGCCAGGGCAATAAAAAGCCCGTAAAGGGCTGTTTTTTTCGTGCGGCTCATGGCAGTTCTTCCTCTCATCTTCTTCTCTCTTGTATCCCCTTTCCTCCTGTGGTACAATAGGTCCAGCTTTGCACGCGAACACAGACGAGAAAGGAGTGACGATATGGAAATCCTCAAAAAACGGGATCTGATTCTGGCCGCTGTCCTTCTGCTGGCCGCCGTTTTCCTCCTCCTCTATAACAGCAGGCGTCCTGCCGCCGTCCGGGCACAGGTCACCTCCGGAAGCCAGGTAGTGGCGGAGCTGGATTTAAGCAAAAATCAGGAATTGGATGTGGATGGTCCGAACGGCGGACACAACCACCTGATCATAGGGGACGGAAAGATCCGGTGCAGCGAAGCAGACTGTCCGGACAAGCTCTGCATACAGCAGGGGGAAAAAAACCTGGAAGGAGACACCATTGTCTGTCTGCCCAACCAGATGGCCGTGACCATCCTGGCCCCCTGACGCACGGCATCCATAGCCCATAACCGGCCCTCTATAGGGAAAGTCCTCCCTTTGCCTTGGCCCGCCGGTCACTGATGGACTGAATCACAGGAACCAGGAAAATCGCCACAATGCCTCCCGCAAATCCATTGTTGTACAGATTCATTCCTCCATAAACAATGCCCACATTCAGCGCCACGGAAGAGTGCAGATACCCGGCCACGACACCCGCGAACGGTCCGAAGGCACCGGCGACAGGAGCCAGCGTGGTGGAGAGCAGAAGCGCCAGCAGCGGGGAAGGCTCATTGATACTCCAAGTCTTGGTAAGGCTTCCCAAACACACTCCCAGCATAATAGGGGAAATATTGCGCAGGTGTTTCCCCGTAGCGCTGAAGCCCACAATCGTAAAAATTCCCCCGATGGTAGGTCCGTTTAACTCCCCGCCCACAATCAGAACACAGAACATGGCAAAGAGGCCGTTGACTCCCATATTAAACATGGCGGCCGCTCCGCCCTCTTCTTTGAGATAATCTGTTCCGCTGATTCCGCTGCTCTTTATAATCCGCCGGTAAGCGGCGAAAATTTCCTTTCCTCTCACGAGAATGCCGGCCAGCATCATTCCCAAAAAGAGAATTCCCAGATAGCATATAAACTGCACGTTAAACCCGGTCCCCCAAATCAGGCGTGATTCCACGTCCATGCCAAAAGACTTAATCAGAGAGACAATCACCGTAGCAATAATCCCCGAGGCAAACCCCACATTGTACAGAGAGTAGCCCCTGTGGGCAAAATGCACGCTGGTGGCCAGGGGCGGCAGGAAAAATCCGATGGTGCATCCCACAGCCAGAGCGATGCACAGACGGCCCGGCAAAGGCAGATTGCCCACAGACATCATTTCCGTGATGATGGGGGACAAACTGGTACCATAAAGGCCGATATATACATACCGCTGAACCGGCGTTCTGTGAAACCAGGCGTAGAGACAGACCCCTGCAAGAATTGCCCATATATTCAAAAGATTTTTCCCGAACAAAGAAAATCCAAACATCAGGCAGCTGGAAGTAATGGTGTGCCCCGTCATGTCCATCCCCAGAAAATAGACAATGGCAATACTCATCAGGGTCAGAAGCCCTGCGTTAACCAGAGCTGCCCCCACGCCTCCCACCACAAAATAATCTGTAATTAAAAAATCCGGCTCCCGTATCAGCCGGATAATGCCTGGAAGGATCGTGTCCGGGGGCTGAAGGAACAGTCCGATTATCATAAAATAGAGCGGAATGATTGAAAGAATCAAAAATTTCTGTTTCCTGCTCCAAACTCTCAGCCCGCCTGCCCACTTTGCCTGCTTCATCCGCATCCCCTGCCCTTTCATCAATACTCTTTATTTTATGATACACGAAAAAAGGGGGGTAGGTAAAGGGGATTCTCTGTATTTTTTAACATTCATTCCCCGCCTGTTCCTTTTCGGCAGCTGTTTCTACTCCGTCCGCATCTCCCACCGCTCCGTCTCAAACATTGACTCCTGCAAAAGCCATCCCGCCCGGAAAAAATTCATCAGCTGCCAGTATCCGGCGCCTGTGAGCCCGTACTCCTTGATCAGGTCGAACTTGGCCTTATAGCTGCGCACGTCCTCAAACCACACTTCATGCTGGATTCCATACTGCCAGTACCGAAACCAGGGGCACTGGGCCGTCTCGTCGAAGCGGATGTCCACCCCGAAAT
>CALWBS010000150.1 GCA_944376135.1 uncultured Enterocloster sp. | reverse complement strand
GGCGGGTCAGTTTGGAAGAACGGTTTGAGAGGAGCCGAGCCAAGTGCCGGACGCCGGAAGCAGAGGACAGCTGGAGAAACCAGTACGGCCAGGCAATGGCCGTACATAGAAATTTAGAGTCAATTTTGGGGGAAAACGTGTGAGTGAACAGATGAATACAAAAGAACGGCTGATACGGGCGGGGGTGAAGCTTTTTTCAAAATACGGCTACAGCGCCACTTCTACCCGCATGATTGCATCTGAGGCGGGAGTAAATTTGTCGGCAATTGCTTTTCACTATACCAATAAGGAAAAGCTGTACGAGGCCTGCCTGGAATATATGCAGGAGAAAATCAAGGCATATTACAGCCCCTCCTGCCGGGAGATTGAGGAAGTGATCATGGACGGGGAAATGACGGAAGAGAAGGCCTGGAACTATCTGGAACGCCTGATCAACCTTCAGATTGAAGTGGCTTTTGGAAAGAAATACCAGAGTACATTGGCACTGGTTTACCGGGAGGAGAGCGGACCGGAGGGCCTGCGGCCTCTGACGCGCGAGGTCTTTGACCAGCAGGAGGGAGTGATGGCCCAGCTGATCCAGGCAATTGTGCCCCTGTCAGACAACCGGGCCAGAGTTGTAAGCCGGTTTATCAACGGAAGCATTATCGCTTTCGGGGAACACAAGAGTTTGATAGCTCCCTATATCGGAGATGCTCCGGAGGAGGAGCCCGGCTGGCTGCGCAGCCAGATTCGGACCAGCTGTCTTGCTATGGTGAGGGGAATTAAGGAGGAGCGCGGGAACACCCGATTGTGAAAAATTACAAGGTTATTCAAAAATATGAATATCCCTTTGGAGGAAAAAATTAACAACTCCAAAGGGATTTTTTGTATCAATACGACAAAAATTCGCTGAAACACCCGGAAAATATTTATGCACTATTGACATAAAAAATGGAGTGTGTTAAATTTAAATCAATCGACCGACCTATAAACGGAAGAGCTATATTACCCGATTACGGGGCACATAAAAATCGACAAGGAGGTAATGAAACGCTATGAAGAAACAGTATGTTACCCTGACGGTGAACGGACGGGAATATCGTTTCTCGATTGGGGATGGCTTTGGCCAGGTTCCCCCTTCAGAAACCCTGTCCCAGACCCTCCGCAAGCGCCTTGATCTGACTGGCTCCAAGGAGTCCTGCAGTGAGGGTGCCTGCGGCTGCTGCACGGTTCTTATGGACGGCAAGGGAGTTACGTCCTGCATGATCCTGACTGTGGAGTGCGACGGCAAGAACATCGTGACCATCGAGGGCCTTGAAGATCCGGATAAGGGGCTGGATCCCCTGCAGCAGGCGTTTATTGATGAGTATGCCTTCCAGTGCGGCTACTGCACACCCGGCATCATTATGGCTGCAAAATCCCTGCTTCTCGAGAACCCCCATCCCACACCGGAGGAGATCAAAGAGGGCATGTCCGGCAACTACTGCCGCTGCATCAGCCACTACACCGTGCTGAGGGCTATCAACAAGGTGGCTGGCAATGGGGAAGATAAGACGGCGGTTATGCACAGGGCCAATGATGATGTGGAGAATCCCATTCCCATCCGCCCGGAGAAGTATTTGAGCCCCTATGCGATTGGAACCCAGAGCGCACATTCACTGAATGATTGATAAGGAGGGCAAAGAAGAATGAGCAAGCTTGAATATCGTGATATTAAACAGCCCAATTACCGTCATATCGGCAACTATACCCCCAGAAAGGATGCCAGGGACATTGTGACGGGCAAGGCCATTTTCCTGGATGATTTTTCCGTTCCGCATATGCTCTACGGAAGGACCAAGAGAAGTCCCTATCCCCATGCTAAGATTCTCTCTATCGACACCTCCAAGGCGGAAGCCCTTCCCGGCGTGCGCGCGGTCATCACCCACAAGAATATGCCGGAGCGCTGGGGCTTAGGCCTTCCGGTACATAGGCTTCTGATGGAAGACAAGGTGTTTTACGTAGGCGATCTGGTGGCTCTGATCGCGGCGGATACCGAGGAGATTGCTGTTGAGGCTATCGACCTCATCGATGTGGAGTATGAGCAGCTGGAACCCGTGTACTCTGCGGAGGAAGCCTTAAAGGAGGGAGCGGTGGAGCTCTATCCCCGGTTTAAGGGCAACCACGTTGACAACGGAATCAAATACTTCCAGCCTGACGGCCCCTGGTGGCAGATCATCCGCGGTGATGTGGAGAAAGGCTTTGCGGAGTGTGACTATGTAGCTGAGGATAAGGTGGCCTTTGACAAGATGCCCGCACCCCTGGCGCCTGAGACCCCCTGCTGTATCGCCAAGTACGAAGGCGGAAATGAGTACACCATCTGGGCGTCCTCCCAGAGCGCCCATATCTTAAAGCTCATGGGCGAGGGCAGAATCCCTGGATCCAACTTGAGCGTTAAGACCTTCAACGTAGGCGGAAGCTACGGAAACAAGCAGTCCCTCATGACAACGGTTCTGTCCGCATCCATGCTTTCCTTAGTGACCAAGCGTCCGGTGAAGATCGTGCTGACCAAGGAAGAGCAGCTTATGAGCTATGAGGTCCGTCTGGGAAGCACCATCACCGCCAAGATCGGTATGGATAAAGAAGGCTATGTGAGAGCTGTACAGGGTGACTGGCTGGTAGATACGGGAGCTATCGCGGACTCCGTACAGGGCCAGGTAGGCGTAGGTCTGGGCGAGGCCCAGCTGGTATGCGCGAAATGTCCCAACTGGTACATGGACAGCCACATCGCCGTTACCAACAAGCAGGCGGCCGGCATCGTAAGAGGCTATGGCGGGCAGGAGTTAAACAGCTGCCTGGAGCGCCTGATGTGCACCGCTATGAAGGAAGGAAATTTCAATCCTCTGGATGTATTTAAAAAGAACTACATCGCTCCCGGTGACCGCTTTATCTGGCGTGACGGCCGGTGGTGGCAGAGCCGTTCCTCCTTATTCTTCCCTGAGGCCATGCAGAACGCGGCAGACCGCTTCGGCTGGGCGGAGAAGTGGAAAGGCTGGAATGTTCCTACCTCCGTGCACGGCACCAAGGCCCGCGGCATTGGTATGGGCGTAATCGGAAACGCAGATATCAATGAGGACAACACCGAGGCTATTGTCCGCATCGTCCCCGACCTGGTAGGAAGCCACAGAGCGTCCACCGCAGTGATCGAGTGCGATATCACCGAGTCCGGCATGGGTACCAGAAGCAACGCCTGCAAGGTTGTGGCTGAGGTTCTCAATGTTCCCGTTGAGAAGGTGTCCATCACCGAGCCCGGAACCAAGTTCAACCCCTCCAACTACGGTCTGTGCGGTTCCCGCGGAACCATCACCACAGGAAAGGCCGTCTCCCTGGCAGCCATGGAATGCCGCCAGAAGGCTCTGGAGCTGGGCGCCCTGCACTTTAAGCGCTCCGTAGATCAGATGGAGACTAAGGACTTTATGGTATATGTAAGAGATACGCCGGAGCTTTCCATCCCCATGTTCAAGCTGGCTCCCAAGGAGCTTTCCATCGTGGGCTACGGCAAGCACATGGAGCTCTTCAACATCCCCAGCTGTATGGCAATCTTTGTGGAGGTTGAGGTAGATCTGGAGACCGGACGCATTGATATTGTGAAGGTAGCAGGCGGCACGGATATCGGTCAGATTATCGACTCCAAGGCAGTGGAGATGCAGCTGCACGGCGGCTTCGGTTCTGCCTGCATTGATACGGCTATTTTCGAGGAGTGTATCCTGGATCCCGCAACCGGAAGGTTACTAAGCTCCAGCCTCATCGACTACAAGTGGAGACCCTTTAACGAGTTCCCGCCCTATGATGCCT
>CALWBS010000149.1 GCA_944376135.1 uncultured Enterocloster sp. | reverse complement strand
CGCTTTTTTGTCACTTTCTTTGTAGTGGACACTTTTTTAGCCATTTTAAACTAACCTACTTTCTCATTTACTTGAATTCGCTCATCCTGCTTTTAAAACATACAAATCGAATTCGGGTTGCAAAGTTTCGTAAAATACCTTGTTAAGTACTCACTTTTTCTTGTTTGCTACGGTCTTTCTCGGTCCCTTGCAGGTTCTTGCGTTGGTCTTTGTCTTCTGTCCGCGAACCGGAAGTCCCTTTCTGTGACGGATTCCTCTGTAGCATCCGATCTCCTGAAGACGCTTGATATTCATCGCGATCTCTCTGCGCAGATCACCTTCCACCACCTGGGTGTCAGCGATAATAGCTGTCAGCTTCTTCACCTCATCATCCGTCAGATCCTTTACCCGGGTATCCGGATTAACGCCTGCCTCCGCAAGAATACGGTTGGAGCTTGCTCTGCCGATTCCGTAGATGTAAGTGAGACCGATCTCAACGCGTTTTTCTCTTGGTAAGTCAACACCTGAAATACGAGCCATGTGTGTAATACACCTCCTAAAATTAAATTAACCTTGTCTCTGTTTGTGTTTTGGATTTTCGCAAATTACTCTGATACTGCCTTTTCTCTTTATGATCTTGCATTTTTCGCAGATCGGTTTTACTGACGATCTAACCTTCACAGTAATTCTCCTTTCTATAGACCAACAAAGTTGCTGAAATATTATACCAAAGCTGTCCAGCAAATGCAAGCCTTTTTTTATTTATCTCTCCAGATGATTCTGCCCTTGGACAAATCATAGGGGGACATTTCCAGAGTCACCTTATCGCCCGGCAGAATTCGGATGTAATTCATCCGGAGCTTTCCGCTGATATGGGCCAAAACCTGATGCCCATTCTCCAATTCAACCTGGAACATGGCATTGGGCAATTTTTCAACCACTGTTCCCTCAATCTCGATCACGTCTGCTTTGGACATTTCTTCTTTCCCTCCTCCTGCTTAAATGCGCGGATACAGCCGGCAATTTCAAAATCACGCAGCGGACCCCCGCCGGCGAGCTTTTTTTCTATCTTTGTATCCCGCACATCAATTATCTGCAGGTGTTTCTTATTTTTGCGTTTCTGCTTATCCAGGGGACGGCGCAGACCGTCTGACAGATAAACATATTCCCCCTGGTCACTGATTATGATATACAGTTCTTCCTTGTCATGGCCGGCCAGGCTTTTCACCAGGCCGGCTGGCCTAAATTCCGCCATGTATTCACCTCGACTGCAGCGACAGGATCTCCGGCTCTCCATCCGTCACCAATATGGTGTTCTCATAATGAGAAGCCAGTGAACCATCCTCGGTCACCACGGTCCAGCCATCGTCCATCCAGACCACATCATAGCGGCCAGCAGTAATCATAGGCTCAATGGCCAAAGTCATTCCCGCAACAAGACGAATCCCCTTCCGATGCTGGGAGAAATTCGGTATTTCGGGCTCTTCATGCATCTTGGTTCCGATTCCATGTCCAACCAGATCCCGGACTACGCCAAACCCAAAGCTCTCCGCATATGCCTGGATCGCCTTGGAAATGTCATTGAGATGATTGCCCGCTTTTGCATACTTTATTCCCTCAAAAAAGCTCTGCTCTGTCACTTCCACCAGCTTTTTGGCCTCGGGACTCACCTGGCCGATCATATGGGTTCTGGCTGCATCCGACTGATATCCCTTCCAGATCACACCCGTGTCCAGGCTGACAATATCGCCTTCCTGAAGATGACGGTGCTTGCTCGGGATTCCGTGAACAACCTCATCATTGATGGAAACGCACACGGACGCCGGATATCCCTCATAGTTTAAAAAGGAAGGAACGCATCCGTAGCTTCGAATCATCTCCTCGCAGATTCGGTCGATTTCCTTCGTTGTCATTCCAGCCTTGAGCTCCTTCCCCAGCTCCTCATGAACCTTGGCAAGAATCTTTCCGGCCTCCCGCATTAATTCAATTTCCCGTTCCGATTTAATTGTTACCATTGTTTATGCTCCTAAAATATCGACAATCGCCTGAAACACCTTTTCCATATCCTGGGTACCGTCCACCTCTTTCAGAACGCCTTCCTTCTTATAATAATCAATCAAAGGCTGGGTCTGTTCGTGGTATACGGCCAGGCGCTTTTTCACGGTCTCCGGCTTATCGTCATCCCTGAGCACCAGTTCCTGCCCGCAGGCGTCACATACGCCCTCTTTTGCCGGCGCATTGTACACGATATGGTACGTAGCACCGCACTGGAGGCAGGCCCGGCGTCCGGACATCCGGTTGATGATATTCTCATCCGGGACATCCACATTGATGGCATAGTCAATGGACTCTCCCATCTCCTTCAAGGCCTTTGTGAGGCTCTCCGCCTGCGGAATCGTTCTCGGGAATCCGTCCAGAACGTATCCATTAGCACAATCCGCCTCGTGAATCCGGTCCAAGAGCATTCCGATGGTAATCTCATCCGGGACAAGTCCGCCCGCATCCATATAGGACTTGGCCTTCATGCCCAGCTCCGTCCCATTCTTGATATTCGCTCGAAAAATATCTCCCGTGGAAATATGCGGAATCTGGTATTTTGCTGCGATTTTTTTTGCCTGGGTGCCTTTTCCCGCACCCGGGGCGCCCAGCATAATAATCTTCATGGATTCTCCCCCGTTTAGAAATACAACAAATCCGCCTTTGGGATATTCCGCAAAGGCAGATTGATTGTAAAACGCATTGTTAGTCGTTCAAAAATCCCTTGTAATAGCGCACAAGCATCTGTGATTCAATTGCCTTTATGGTCTCTAATACCACGCCCACGATAATGATCAGGGACGTTCCCATAAACGAAATCTGGTTTACGTCCAGAAGTCCGGATACGAGAATCGGGACAATGGCGACAACGATCAGGCCCATAGCGCCGATAA
>CALWBS010000148.1 GCA_944376135.1 uncultured Enterocloster sp. | reverse complement strand
CTCCATGGGCTGCTCTGGCAATCGAGCCAACAGATACTCCGGTTGCTTCAAAGGCGGCTCTGGAGCTCTTATAATCTGCGATAAACACACCGTCCTTCGTGTACTGACGATACACGCAGCCCGCTTTAATTGTTCGACTCATTTATGTCTTTGACCTCCTGTTTTTGTATAAAATTCGAGCAACATAGTCATTATAGCAACTATAGCCCTATTTGTCCAGACATCTTCCTGTAAATATAGGGCGGGTAGGTTTGCGTGCATACCGTCTTTTCCGGCAAAATACCGAATCCTTTTTCGCTTTGCAGCCACTTTATCTGTCTATTTTTCCCGTTCTTCTCCCGGCTTCCCCGCCGGAATCGGCCGCACGGCAATCCCGTTGATCTCTACATGCTCATTGATGGCAATGACAATGCAGGGCCGTCCGTCCACCATGCGGTTCTCCACCAGGTAGGTCTTGTCCGGCGCTACCTTGATGCTCACGTCCGGGGTTTTGATGTCAAAGCTCTTTGCGTTCACTACATTGGAGACTACAAAGGGCGCCGGCGCCTCCTCCCCGGCCTGGGTATAGCGCTCCTCCAGCTCCTCTAACTTCTCCTGGCTGGCCCCATTATTTTCCAAAAGTTTCTTCACCTGCACCTTGTCCAGCGTCAGAGGCACCGGCTCATCCTTTGTCTCCTCCAAGAGCTCGCTTAAATTCTCGTGAATGTTTTTTACCGTCTCAAAATCACAGCTCTCCCCCAAAGTCTCCTCCACAATGGCCTGAAAGGTCTCCTTCTGCTCTTTTGCGGACATGGGAATCCGGCATCCCAGCACCTGGTCAATAAAGGCCTCGGGCATTTCCTCCGGCTTCTTTATGTAATAAAGCAGACCATGAATATCCGTGTTCCTGTCGTTGAAGGCCGGGAAGAGAAATCCCTGGATGGGCGCCTCCACCAGCCAGTCCCGCACCCGGTTTTCAATCGCGTTGGTGACAGAATTATAGCACAGCCCCGCCTTGGAGAGTTTCACCGGACAGATGGTGCACTGGATAAATTCATATACATAGTCCGATGCGTCAAACATTTCCATGCCGTCCGCGGCCTTGGCCGGGATGTCATAGGCACAGTGAATCAAGATAATATAGTAGTTCTCTCCATAATCATAATTCTCGATGATCTTGTCATAAAATTCTTCAATCAGGCCGTCGTCCTTTAACTCGCTGTCCCGCAGTTTTAAAAGAAAATTCTGGGGACCTCCCTCCGCCTCAGCTTCCAGCGGAAATTCCATATTGATCAGGTTCTTCCCCACCGTGCCGGACAGACCGTTCCGGAAAATCGTAAAATATTTAAACGTCTCCTCCTCGGGCAGGGACAAAAACGCCTCCTTGAGCTCCGTGCGCTTATTCTTCTCCGCATCCACATAACAGCCGCAGATGCGCGTGATGGCGCAGCCGGAGGGCGTAAAAAGCTTTTTGATTTCGTTGCATTCCTTCTTATTCATAAATTGATGACTCTCCTGTTTTGATGTTTTCCGTAATGGCAGCAGCTCAGGGTGGCTGTCCGAATCCATTATAGGCCCGAAAAAATCGGATGTAAAGCTTTTTCAGGGCGATGCCTTTCGCACTTTCTGCGGAGGCACCCTTCCCGCCCTTAGACTTGCGGCTGCAATTTTATATCTCCCTTATTTTCTTCTCAAAACCGCGCTAAAATAATTCGGAAGATAAAGACAGCTCTATCTCCAGAATGTATATTCTTCAAAGGAGGAGTTTCTCATGAAATTGAGTGCAAGAAATCAGATTAAAGGAAAAATCGCCAAGGTCCAGGAGGGCGCGGTAAACGCCATCGTGTGCATGGAAATCGCCGGCGGCCACCGCATCAGCGCCACCATCTCCATGAACGCTGTAAAGGAGCTGGAGCTGGCTGTGGGCAAGGAGGCCGTAGCTGTGATTAAGGCCACCTCTGTGATGTTTGGGGTGGAAGAGTAAGTGTATTTATCTAAGGTGCACCCGCAGCTTGCGGGTTCTCCTTTAAGACAATATCCAGTGCAGAAATCTGCGGGATTCTCCCCTCTGCCATGGGGAGCCGCTCCCGCAGCTCTTCCATAAGAAATTCCCGCACCAGATGATCATTCTCCAGCAGGCCGCCCCACAGCCAGAGAGGGCCCGCAAACGTCTGGGATTCTCCCATCTTTTTCACCGTATCCCACACCAGGCCGGCCAGCCAGTTTCCCGCCGCCCGCAGAAGCAAAAGCCCCATATCAAAGCCGCTCCCCCTCATCGCTTATCACATGATTCCAGCCTCCGCAGCGGACAATTTCCCCACCCGCATTCCTTCCATAGCAGATGGAGCCCGTTCCGGAAATCCGTACCAGCGACGCGCCCCGAGCGCAGGCAGAATCGGGCTGCGGTAGCGCTCCTGCACACCGTCTCCGCGTCCGTATTGAGGCTGCATCCCGGCCCCTCAAAGGTTCCAAGAACCTTTCCCGCTCCGTCTGCCGCCTTCATCCGGCAGTGGGTTCCCCCCACATCCCTCCCTATAAAATAGGCCATTTCTATACCCTCCCATAAAAAGTCATTGATGCTCAGCCGAGCTGCAGCGAAAAGTCCGAAATGAGCTCCTGGCTGCCCCTGCGGATTTCATAGCGGACTGCCGGGATTAAAGTCTTGGGGTGCAGCAGATTGGTGTTGGGGGACGCCTTAATCACATCCGGACTTCCCTCCCCCTTTAGGCAGCGGACCGCCAGGCCTTCTCCCCATCCCGGCAGGGCAAAGCCGCAGTCCCAGGCCTGGCATTCCACCTCGCTCTGAATCAGGTGCCTGCGCCGGTGTCCCCTGGACGTTGCCGTAATCTCCGTGCGCACCCGCACCCCGGGAAATGGGGACCACTCCACAGTAACGCCGCCCCACACATCGCCGTCCTCCGACGGCTCATTATCCTCCCAGACATACCCGTCTTCCACCACTCCCTTTGTATATACCACGCCCTCATAGAGAAACGCAAGCACATTGTCCGGAGCCGCCTCCTCCAGGGTCCGGACGGACCGGGGCACACTGAAGGCAAACTGGCTGGAATAGACAAACTTGGAATATTTTTCCTCCATATGCACATGGCTGTGGGGAAGCCTGCGCCCCACCGGGTAGGCAAATACCTGTCCCCGGATGCGCTGTATCAGCATATGCCCTCCCGCGGACAGATGCAGAGGGGCGAGAGGCGGCAGGGGCTCCTCTTTTAGCGCCCAGAAGGGGTGCTCCTCCGGGAGAGCGAGAAGGGCAAAAGCCTTCATGCACCAGTAGGGCGAGCCGGGGGCATTGTACTGCTCGGACATCAGAAGATTGGGATAGCCGTAGCCAATGGTCAGCACGCCGCCATTGTCAAAAATGGGCTGCTCCATCCAAAACCTTACATTCCGCGCGATGATCCCCTTCATTACCGGATAGGGCAGAGCCTCCAGACCACAGGCCGCGCACATGGAGAAAAAGGCGCACTGGGCCATACGGTAAGTCAGGGAGCGGCCGTAGGCAAGGGCGCTCCCATCCTGAGCAAACCAATAGACAAAATCCCGGGCAAAGACGCCGGCACGTTCCCGAAAGCGGGCGCACCGCTCCGGCTCCTCCTCTTCCATCCACTGGGCGTAAATCAGGCCATAATAATGGAAAGCAAAGGAGACATAATAGTCTCTCTCCCCATTCTGCCCGTCCACATACCATCCATCCCCCTCATAACAGGATTCAATGTAGCTCAGGCACTCCCCGGTCCGCTCCTTATTCCACGGACGCCCCAGCTTTTTAAAAGCCATATTGACCAGCACAACAAAAAACATCCAGTTGCAGGGCGGGCATTGGTAATGGTTAATCCCGTCCATCCAGGCCCAGACCGCCTGCCTCTCCTCCTCCTTTAACGGTTTCCACAAAACCTCCCTCGCCGTCACCAAAGCCCAGCCCAGGGCCGCCATCTCCACAAACCGCTGGTCGCTGTCCGAAAAGCCGCCCCAGTACTCCTCTCCCGCCGGGTCTGTTCCCGACCGCAGGCCCTTTCGGTACAGCGCTTCCATGGCCGGCCAGGTTCCGCCTCCCGCCCAGAAGGGCGCTAGCCCCCACAGAGGACGCAAAAACGCTTCCGCCCACACAGCTCCCTGGTCATAGACCGCGGCGAAAGCTCCCAGCGAAAGCCTTGCTCCCCCGGCAGAATAATGGGGAAGCAGAGGAGCAAGAAGCTCCTGCAAAAGCGTCTCAAAGTCCGCCCGATTCTCCAGTCTCCACGGATTGTCCCCCATTTTCCCATTTCCTCCTCTACCAAATCAGAAATCCCCGTCTCAGAAGCCGCAGCACGCCCTCCAGGAGAAAATAATCACCATAAATCAAATCCGTCTCCCGGCCTCCGTGATAGGCAACCCGGCATTTTTGAAGAATGGAATCCCTGTCCAAATCCCAGGAGCACACGTTCTCGGCCGCCCGCAGCAGCTTTTCGCCCCACTCCCGATAAAGCCCGCGCTCTCCCTCCGGCACGTGCTCCGCAATTTCCAAAAAGCCGCAGGCCGCGCAGACCCCCGCGGAGGCGTCCCGCACATCCGGCGTTCCCGGCTGGCGGAAATCACAGAGGGGAAGAAAATCCGTGAGCGCCGCATTTGCGGCAAAATAATGGGCCGTTCTCTTAGCTGCGTCCAGATATGCCTGCCTGCCCGTATAGCGGTAGCTTAACGCAAAGCCATAGAGGATCCAGGCCTGTCCTCTCGACCAGGAGGAACCCTCTCCATATCCCTGGCCTCCCTGCGTGCCCAAAAATTCCCCGGTCTCCGGGTCAAGACAGGCGATATGGCCGCAGGAGCCGTCCTCCCGCACCAGACAGCGCAGCACCGTATCCGCATGGATTTTGGCAATATGAGAAAACCGCGGATCCCCGGTCTCTCCCGATGCCCAGTACAGCAGGGGAATATTCATCATGGAGTCCACAATGGTCCATCCGGTACAGTCCTCCCCCTCCCCTACGCAGGAGGGATTCCAGGCCTTTAAAAATCCGCCTGCCGGATTAAAGCGGCCTGCCAGAACCGAGGCAGCCTTCAGCCCCCGGATTCGGGATTTCTCCGAGCCGGTCAGGCGGTAGTCCGCCACCGCGCTGTGCAGCCACATAAAGCCCGCATCGTGGTGCAGCCCTGTGAATTCCGCAAACGCCCTGTCCAGCCGTTCCTCCGCTGCTTCCGCCTGGCGGCGGTATTTCTCCTCCCCGGTCTCGTGATACATCTGCCAGAGAATGCCGCACCAGAATCCATTTGTCCACCAGCTGATATCCTTTGTTCCATAGTCTTCCTCATAGCGGCCGTTCTTCGTCCAGTAGGGAATCTTGCCGCCCACCCGGTTCGACTCTGCGGAAATTTTATGTATAATCTTCTCTAAAATCCCTTCTGCCCATGCAGTCATCCTGTACCTCCTTTGATACTCCAAATCGCAAATCCAATTTCACCCTGCCCGTCTCCCTGTCCGGCGCAAATTCCAGGCGCAGGGCGCAGAATCCGGGTACCAGGGAAAAAATCCGTTCCGTTCCCAAGGGCAGGAGGATGGGATTCTCCGACGACACATGCACGAAAGCCTCGACTGTCCCTGCATTTTTCTCTTCCCCGGCTCCTGCCCGTTCAATCATAAGGCCGTCCTCTATAAAGGTCACCTCATCCCGCATTCCGCAGATTACGGGACAAATCAGACGCCCCTCCCGGCACTCCGCCTGTATGCGGATTCCCTCCTGTGCAAAGCGGTACGTGAGCGCGTAGGGAATCCTTCTCTCCGGCTCTTTATGGTCCGCATCCTTCAAATGCCCTCTCACAAAAATCTCTTTGTCCCCGACCGTACACACCGCCGTATCCTCATACATGCTGCTGAAGCGCACGCCGTCCCTCCAGGCCTCGATGCGCAGATTAAGGCATCCCTCCTTCACAGCAAAAGGGAGCTCTGCGGCGCCGGACGGAGGACGGAAGGTCTGCATATTGGCAGGCTCCTCCCTGGTATATTCTCCCATGCCGCCGCACAAAACCACGCCGGCCCCGGTGCTCCAGAGAAACGACAGGCAGCCGCCGCTCCCGTGCCCGGACCGCATATACTCCCAGTCATAATCCGTCACAAAAGCATACCACTTTGCGCTGCGGATTCTCCAGGAGGCAAGCTCCGGATAATATCGAATGCCCTCCGGCTGTACGGGAATCGGCCCTGCCGCTTCTTCCTCCAAAAGCCCCGCAAGTCCTCGGTCAAGAATCTCCGCCAGAACCTTTGCGTGGGTAAATGTGTGATGCACACAGGGCGGCTGGCCCGCTTCCCGGTAATGAAGGCCGCCAAAGAGCAGTCCCTCCCCGGTGCATTTCCGAAGAAGCTTTACGTTTCTTTTCGCCGCCTGCACAAAATCCGGCCGCTTTCTTCCATATAATAAAAGGCCCAGCAGACAGCCGTCCGATGTGCGGCTGCCCCAGTAGGTCCATTTATAGCACCGCGTGCCAAAACTGTTGTTGAATCCCCCGTCCTCCATCATAAAATCCAGATGGGCGGCAAATCCCTTCTCCGCCAGGGACTCCGCCCTCTTATCCCCGCTGATTCTGCCGTAGAGCGCCAGGGATGGCAGGGATTCTTCCACATTATAGCCTAGGTCCACCGGCAGACAGCCCTTCCCGCTTTTCCTCTCGTGGGGAATCCCCTCCCCGAAGAGAAGCCCGTTTTCCGTAAAGCGCTCCCCGGCCAATGCCGCCAGTTCCCGGGCCTTTTTCTCATATTCCGGCTTTTTGAGGACTCTGCCGCACAGGAGAAGGGCCAGAGCATTTGCAATGGGATAATTGATATTGTTTTCTTTCAAGGCATCAAAACCGTACAGAAAGCCTGCGGTTTTATCCAGCCTCTGCGCCCAGTCTCTTCTCTCTTCCTCTTTCAGCAAATCCCCGTGAAACAGCAGGCAGTCCGCCAGCTGTATGGCAAAAAACACGGTGGTTCCCTTCCAGTCCACATCCAGATCATTAAGCAGGGAGCCGTCCGTCTGGCGCAGATTGTATTCCGACCAGCGAAAGGCCATCCGCGCCGCTTTCAGCCAGATCTCCTTATCCCTGCGGGCAGCCATTTTCAAAAATGGATACATGGCCTCCCCGCAGCGCCCGTGAATCCGGCCGCAGGCCGGGCACAGGATCGCCCCGTCAAGCCTAGGATCCCCTGTGCCCCGAATCTGGAGCTTTAAGAGGGAATCGCACCACTCCTCAAATAGATTTTCGCACAGCCCTCTCATATCTCTATCTCTATCTCCCTTTCCAATGGCGGCGGCCCCTGCCGGGTCGGCGCAGCCTCCTCTTGCCGCAGCCGTCTCGGCCGGCGCCGCGTAAACCCGGCGTCACTGGCATGGAAACGCCGCATAAGACCGCCGGAAGGCCTCCGGGTTAAGAGCCGGGAGCCTTAGCCGGTCCCCTGTACGCCGCATGTAGGAGCCGAGAATCTCCCAAAGATTTAAGGCCCGCGCATCCTGGTCATCGGAAAACATCCGGTTCTCTGTCTCCTGCGGGTCTCTCTCCAGGTCATACAGCTCAAAAAATGCCTCGTCCTTAAACATGTCCACGATCAGCTTCCAACCGTCCTTCACGATGCATCTCTGGAAGTTGGAGCAGGAGCCGTTTCCATCGTACTGGATAAATGCCTCCCCGCCGGCATCCTCCTCCCGCCCCTCAAGCAGCGGCATGAGGGATCGCCCGTCCATGGCATTTCCCGGATGCAGTCCCAAATAATCACAGAGGGTCGGCAGCAGATCCACCTGGCCCACGGTCTTTTCAAATACTTGCTTTGACAGATGAAATCCCTTGGGGAATTTTATGTAGAGAGGGGTTCGCGCGGACTCCTCGTACATGCACATTTTCTGGAAAAGCCCGTGGGAGCCCAGCATCTCGCCGTGATCGCTGGTAAAGACAATCAGGCTGTCCTCGTAAATGCCCTGCTCCTTCAGCTCATCCAGGATCTGTCCCACGCACGCGTCCAGCATGGCCACAAGGCCCAGGTATACCCGCCAGGCCTCTTTCCACTCCTCCCGGCCGTAGGCTGCTCCCACCACGCCGGTGAGATTGTACATCTGCAGAGGCGACTGATTCGGGTAAAATACGCCCACATTCTCCGGAAGCCTTACCTCTTCCGGCGCCACAAGGCCGTACCAGGGCTGCGGAATGTGCAGGGGCGGGTGGGGTGCCAGGAACATGGCGCTTAAAAACAGAGGCATTTTCCCCTCTCTGTCCCGCAGCCCCTCCAGCGCCTTGTCCGCAAAGTAGCGGTCAAAATAAAAGGCCTCCCCCTCCTCATAGCAGCCCGTATTTGCATTGGAATAATTGCTGACCCTGGTGATTTTTCCTCCCACCATCTCCGGCACCCGCATGCGGAATCCCGGTCCTCCGGGCGCTTTTTTCCCATTTTCCTTCAGATAGGCGGCGTAGGTCTTCTCCGTGGTAAGCCAGCGGATTTTGCTGTCCGGCCGGTCCTCCAGCTTTCCTCCCTCCGTAAAGAGGTGCTGCTTCCCGCTGTGGATGCCCTCCCAGTCCTCCTCCAAGAGTTCATACAGATTGGCGATTCCCTTTTTTACATCTCCGCAGGCCGCGTCTGCCGGCTCCCACGGGTTGATCAGAGATCCATTGGTATTGGGATAGGTGCCTGTAAACAGGGATCCCCTGGAGGGAACACACAGCGGACAGGAGCAGTAGGCCCGGTTAAACTGGGCCCCCTCCTCTGCGATGGAATCAATATTCGGTGTCAGTCCCTTTCCGAGCACATCCGCCCGGAGCTGATCCGCCATAATGACAATCACATGTGGTTTCATACATCCTCCTAATTTTCGGAATAGTAGCGGTCATAGGCATCCTGATACAGCTTGATATATTCGTCCACATTCATGTCCTGAAGCTGCTTCTGGAACGCATCCCACTCTTCTTCCACGCCTCCCTCCACAATCCAGGAAGCGTATTTCTGGGTTACATAGGACTCAATATCGGTGCGGAGAATATTGACCTCCTCGATCTCGTCCTCGGTGAAGAAGCACTCGGGCATGGTATCCTCAAGGGGGACATTGTAGGGCGCGTAGAATTCATCCAGCTCCTTGCGCTCCTGGAGGTTTGCGTTGAGCTCCAGCTTGTCGATGATGGGCTGGGTAACCGCAAAGGTTCCGTCGTTTCCAGGCCCGAAGTCATGAATCACGGTATCCAGGGTCATGCCCTCCGGAAGCTCCATATAGCGGTAGCCGCCGTCCTCTGTCTTCTCCAGGCTGTGTCCGATCAGGCCCTGGGAAATCTCCAGGGATTTTTCCGGGTCATAGGACTGGTCAATCCAGCGCACCAGCACCTCGGGATGCTCCGCCTGGCTGGTGATGGCAAAGGAGCCCTTAGAGTAAACCTTGGCGTCCACGGTTCTCCAGATTCTTTCGCCGTTGGTATTGACGAGGGGCGCCATAGGCACATAATCGTCCTTGTTAGCCGCCGCCGTGGCATTCCGGCTCCATCCCATGAATACGCCCACAATCTTTCCCGGATCCTGTATCTTAGAATAGTACATATTGGCATCATGGGTAAAGACCTCTTTATCGATCAGTCCATCCGCATACAGGGAATGGAACCAGGCGATTGCCTCCTTGTAGGGCTCCGTGGTCGGTGTAAAGATCACCTGGCCGTCATCCGCCACAAAATGATAGATATCGTCCAGCTGCCCGAAGGTTCCAAAGAGGGACTGAACTCCCTGCTGCCGGTTATAGAGGTCATTGCTGCTCATGCGGAAGGTAAAGGGGATCTCGTCCGTGGGATCCCCGTTCCCGTTGGGATCCTGCTCCCGGAAGGCTTTCAGCACCGCTTCAAACTCCTCCTTTGTCTCAGGCACTTCAAGTCCCAGTTTATCGAGCCACGTCTTGTTGATAAACATCTTGTCGTGTGTATACGGCTGCAGGTCATTGATCGTGGGAAGCGAATAAATATTTCCGTCCGGAGCTGTGATAAGCTTTTTGTACCTTGGATTCGCATCCAGCACAGCCTTCAGGTTGGGCGCATACTCGTCGATCAGATCATTCAAAGGAATGAGCATGCCCTGGGAGGCATATTTAATGATATCCACATCCGTCAGAATAAACTGGCCGTAAAATGCATCGGGAAGGGTATTTCCCGCAAAGAGCAGGCTCTTTTTTTCATTCCATCCCTCGTCGGAGGACATGTTCCAATTGATGATCACATTGGTCTCCTCCTCCAGCTTCTGGAAATACTCCAGCTCCTTGAAATTTTTGTTCTTCTGGGTGCTGGCCGCGATCTCGTAGGTGATGGGCGTATCCACGATGGGAAGCCCCTCCTTGTTCACCGTCACCTCCGCTGCGGTCTCTCCCTCCTGGGCTGTCTCCGCCGCAGTCTGGCTGTCCGCCTGGGGGATACACCCGCCTAGCATCGCCGCCGCTGCCGCCGCCAATATAATGCCTGCTGTTTTCTTTCTCTTCATCTTCTCTCCTCCTAAGATATCATTTTCTGCAACCGTTCAATACCGTTGCCATTTTTTAACCCTTTACAGAACCCACCATAACGCCCTTCTCAAAATGCTTCTGCAGGAAGGGATACACCACCAGCACCGGCAGGGTGGACACAATAATCGTTCCGTACTTGATCAGCTCCGCCGCTTTCTGCTGCTCAATGATGCTGTCCACATCCCCCAGGCTGGAAGCCTGGTTCTGCAGGAGAATGCTCCGCAGCGTAAGCTGCAGGGGATGCAGCCCCTCATCTCTCAGATAAATAAGGCCGTTCATAAACTCGTTCCAGTGTGCCACCCCATAATAGAGCACCAGAACCACGATGATTGTCTTGGACAGCGGAAGCACAATCCTTGTAAAGAAGGTAATATGGCTGCAGCCGTCAATGGACGCCGCCTCGTAGAGCTCCTCAGGTATGTTCGCGCTGATATAATTCATGGCAATCAGCAGATTGAACACATTGATGGCCGGCAGGAGCACCATAACCCAGGGCGTGTTGTAGAGTCCCAGGTCGTTCATCCACAGGTAAGTGGGAATCATTCCTCCCTGGAAATACATGGTGAACATCACCAGAAACAGGATGGGCTTTCTGGCGAAAAATTCTTTCCTGCTCAGCGGATAGGCCAGCATCATCGTCATAATAATGTTGATCGTGGTTCCCACCACCGTATAAAAGATGGTGTTGTAGTAGGAACGCCATATCTTCGTATTTTCAAAAATCTTCTCATACCCCAGGGTGTTGAATCCCACAGGCCAGAAGGACACGCGGCCGTTGTTGATGGCCACCGGGTCGGAAAAGGACGCGATCACGATAAAATACAGCGGGTACAGCACGCACAGCGCGGCAAGCCCCAGCAGGAGATAATTGATCACATCGAATGCCTTATCTGACGCGGACTGGCTGCGAAAGCTCCTGTGAAGCCTCTTTCTTTCCTTTTTCATCTTATCCCGCCTCCTTACCATAAGCTCGTGCTGGTCATCTTCTTTGCGATCTTGTTCACGGTGACCAGAAGAATAATATTCACCACATTGTTAAACAAATTGATTGCCGCAGAATAGCTGTACTGGGCGTCAATCAGACCCACCTTATAAATATAAGTAGCAATGATTTCGCTGGATGCCAGATTCTGGGCATTCTGCATCAGGTACGCCTTTTGGAAGCCCAGGTTCATCACCTTTCCCACCTCCAGAATCAGCATCATGATAACGGTGGGAAGGATCCCCGGGATGTCAATGTGCCAGATTCTCTGCCACTTGTTGGCGCCGTCCACCTGAGCCGCTTCGTAGAGGTCCGGGCTGATTCCCGCCAGGGCCGCTATATAGATGATGGCGCTCCATCCCGCGTTCTGCCAGATGCCGGAGAGAACAAAGGTTCCCTTAAAGTATTTGGCATCTCCCAGAAAGAAGATGGGCTCCCCGCCGAAAAACTCAATGATCTGGTTCACAATCCCGTTTCTCGGGGATAAAAATATGTAGAGCATTCCGGTCAGAACCACGATGGAAATGAAGTGGGGGCAGTACACAACGGACTGCACAAATTTCCGGAATTTCTGGTTCTTCGTCTGGTTCAGCATAATCGCCAGGATGATTGGTATGAGAAATCCGATTAAAATCTGCAGGAAACTCAAGCCCAGCGTATTTTTGAGCAGCGGCCAAAACTGCGAGGATGAAAAAAACCGTTCGAAATGTTTAAAACCGCACCAGGCGCTTCCCCAGATCCCATCCGCCGCCTTAAAATCCTTAAACGCAATCTGTACACCGTACATGGGTACATAGTGGAATATGATGAAATACAAAACCGGCAAGGCACACAGCAGAAGCAGCTGCCAGTCCCTGGCTGCCGCATGGCGCAGCCCGCCTCTTCCCTTTTTCCCAATGCGTTCTCTCTTTTTCACTTGATAACCCCTCCTGTTCAAATTTCGCTTCGTTTCCGGAGCTGATGGGCTCAGTATACGTCCCCGGAACAGTTAAAATCAATCTGCCGTTTTTTCCCCTGTTTTTTTCTTCTTTTCTTCCCGCATCTTTCCTCGAACATGAGCTGTGCAATTTTTTATATTCTCTTTTACATTTTTTGCCCATTTACATTTTTTGCATAGAAAAAACCATTGATTTTCCGTGCTTTTCCATCAGGTTCCACAGTTTTTCCCTCGTCCTGCTCTTTTAACCCCTGTGCCGTTTTTGGCTTATTCTTGCGTCCTGCACGGTTATCGGGTATAATAAAATCTGCAAATGCTGCAGAATGCCCGCACGTAGCCGCCGGGTGCATGCAGGTTTAGAAAGGGGGGTTGTCCGAATGAATCACCGTGAAAAAAAACTGTCCGTGGGAAGAGCGTATCTGGGATATCTTCTCTCTTATCTCATCGTGCTGATGATTCCCATTATCATACTGACCATATTTTATTCTTCCCGCTTTATGAGAAAATTTTATCAGGAGATTTACGAGACAGTGGATTTGGAGCTGGCACAGCTGGGAACCCAAATGGAGCACCAGTGGACCTCCATGCAGAATATCGCCGATCAGCTCACGCTGACAAAGGCCGTGCACCAGGCTGCCGCCGCGGATTCTCCCCTGGAGCTCGCTCCCCTCATCACCAATCTCTCCAGCTTCTGTTCCGCCAATCCCTTTATTCAGGATATCGCCCTGGTACTGGACGAGCAGGCGTACGTGGTCACCGACACCACGACCTGTGAAAAGGACTATTATTTTGCACGCGTGCTCCGGGGCCCCGGCGATGCCCGGATATTCACAGATACACTTTTAGCTTCGCCGGGTCCTGTCTGTCTTCCCAGCCAGCCCACAGTTTACCTGGATTTAGGAACCGATCCGGAGCATCTTTTGCTTTTTTCCTTTCCTATTTATATGGATTATCAAGACCGGGCCGGAAGCCTTCTGTTTTTTGTGAAGGAGGCATCGGTTCAGGCACTTTTAAATGAAAAACTCTCCACCTACCAGGCCCAGATCTATATTTTAAACCGGGACGGGGAGACCATCGTCACCTCGGGTCCCAATCCGGACGCGATCCGGGAGGCCGCAAACCAGTATATTGTCCGTTCCCATGAAACGGAGGACGGCTATTGGTCCTACTATGCCTTTCTGCCAAACAGTCAGGACACCTTTTCCCAGGTTTCCTCCATCATGCGGGATTTTATCCTGGCCATGGGACTCATCCTGTGCGTGTCCTGCTTTGCCATCTACATCCTGCAAAAAGTCAACTATGCCCCGGTGCGGAGGCTCCGGAAGCGTGCCGGGGAGCTTTTCCCCGAAGAGGATGCCCCCAATGAGCTGACGGCTATATCCAATGCGTTCGACCGCCTGTCCAGCCAGAACAGCGCCCTGTCCACTCGCCTGGAGCACAGCCTGGGAGCAGTGAAAAGCCAGCGTCTCTACCGCCTCATAAGCGGCGATTATCCGAGCCGGGAGGATTTTAATCTGGATTGCGCAGAGCTTGACCTGTATCTTCCCAATAGCTGCTTTGTCGTCTGTATCCTTATGCTTCACAGCCAGGTAAAGCAGCTGGACGCTCTTGCCCAGGAGGTACGGCGCAGGCTCAAGCTTCCCGGGGCCTACTATCTGCTGCACAGCTTCCGGCCGGACCAGATTATTTTTCTCATGAATCCGGCAGATGCTTCCGAAAACCCGGACGCCGCCTTTCTGGATATCCAGAAATTTTTAAAGAAAGAACACGGCATCATTGCCACCATCGGCATAGGCTCCGTCACCGGACAGACAGAACAGATCGGCCAGTCTTACATGGAGGCGGCCAGCGCTCTGGATTACCGCTTTGTAAAGTGAAACGGCACCCTGATTCATTTTTCGGAGGTGCTGGGCTCCATTCATGCCAACACCGCCTATCCCCACAGGGAATTTGACGCATTAAAAAATGCCCTGGCTTCCTGCAGCGAGGACGCCATTCGGGCATCAATTGAACATATTATCCGTTTTATGGAGGAGAATCCCATCCCTCTCTATCTGGCCCGAAGCATCTGCTACGACCTCATTCACACCATCAATGAGCACAGCGGAAGCGGCCAAAAGACCGACGGCCACTCTCCCCTGGAGTTGTCCGGTGTGGAAACCGCCCAGGAGATCATCCGCCTCCTGCGCTCCTGGAGCAGCAGCCTTGAAGGACTGGCGGATGCGGGCTCCCGCCGTCCCTCTCCCAAGGATGCGGCTGCCTATGTGCGGGAAAATTGTCTCCGCTGTGATTTTTCCGTCTATGAGACCGCCGAGCATTTCGGCATGTCCCTGCCCTCCTTCAGCAAATTTTTTAAGGATGCGGCCGGGCAGAACGTCATGGACTACGCCATCCACATCCGCATGGAAAAAGCCAAGGAACTCCTGCTCTCCACTTCTCTCCCCCTCAAGGACATCGGGGAACAGGTAGGGTACTACAATATCTCCAGTTTCACCCGCCGCTTTAAGCTGCACACCGGCCTGACCCCGGGTGAATACCGCAGGCAGGGCAAGAAGGGCTGATTTACCGGATTTCGATATAGTACGGGCAGATATCCTCGAAGCTGCCGTCCTTCCTGCGGAATCCGCCGGGAATCGTCCCCAGCTGGTGGAATCCGATTCGCTCGTACAGATGTCTGGCGTGGATGTTGGAGGCGACCACCGCGTTGAACTGGAGGACGCGAAAGCCCAGCTCTCCCGCCTGAAAGATGCAGTGGCGCACCAGCTTCTCCCCGATGTGTTCTCCCCGGTGCCCGGAGGCCACCGCGTAGCTGGCATTGCAGATGTGCCCGCACCGGCCCACATTGTTGGGGTGCAGGATGTAGAGCCCCAGGATCGCTCCCGATTCATCCTCCGCAACCCCGCAGAAACTCTGTCCCCCAAAAAAGTCCGCCCCGGACGCCGGGTCCAGGCATTCCTCCTGGGGGAAGGCATTGCCCTCCCGGACAACCTCATTCCAGATTGTGAGCATGGCGGGGAGGTCTTTTTTCTCGTATTTTCGGATGGTTATCTGTCTGTCCATGTTTTTTGCTGTCTCCTTTCAAAACAAAAAATGGTGAAACCCTCCGTTTTACAAGGTTTTCACCACTTTCTAAACTGCCGCTTTCAAACCAGGGGAAGAGGGGCTCGAACCCCCATCTACGGTTTTGGAGACCGCTGCTCTACCATTGAACTATTCCCCTATAAAGTTCTCTCTCGAACCTCAGCTATAATACCATAGCTTAGCCAAAGTGTCAACTACTAATTTTTACAATTTGGGGAACCGTTCAGGGCGACGGAAAAGAGGGGCAAAAACAGACGCTGCCATCAGCTGATGCGCAAGCCTTCTAAAGCTTTCCAGAAGAATTTCTCCTACATCGTCCTTTAAATACAGTGTATCCACTTTGGACATATGGCTTTTTATCCCATCTATGTCCTTTTCACAGATGACAATCTCCCGATAAAGCTCCATCTTTACAGCATGCAGATCCTCCTTTGTCAACATTAAAAATGAAGCTTCATCTTTTCTACAAAACCCCAATCGCCTCCCGCACCGTAGACACACCGATCAGCTTTATTCCCTGCACCGGCTTCATCCGGTCCAGGCACACCTTCGGCAGGACGCAGGAGGTAAAGCCCAGCTTCGCCGCCTCATTCACCCGCTGAGCGGCCTGGGAGACGGCCCGCACCTCCCCGGAGAGTCCCACCTCCCCGAAGATCAGCATCCCCGGATCCACCGGCCTGTCCTTGTAGCTGGACATGAGAGCCATCACGATCGCCAGGTCCAGCGCAGGTTCATTCATCCGCACGCCCCCTGCGATATTCACATAGGCATCCAGGCGGGACATCTCATAATGGCAGCGTTTCTCCAGCACCGCCATTAGAAGATTCACCCGGTTGTAGTCCGTCCCCGCAGCCGTCCGCCGGGGCATTCCGAAATTCGTCTCAGCCACCAGCGCCTGCACCTCCAGGAGAATGGGCCTTGTCCCCTCCATGGAGCAGGAAACCACTGCCCCCGAGGCCTCCTTAGGACGCCCCTCCAGAAGATACTCGGAAGGGTTTTCTACCTCCGCCAGGCCTGTCTCCTCCATCTCAAACACCCCGATCTCATTGGTGGAGCCGAAGCGGTTCTTCACGCCCCGGAGAATCCTGTAAGCCGCATTCCTGTCCCCCTCAAAGTAGAGAACCGTATCCACCATATGCTCCAGCACCCGGGGGCCTGCCACCACGCCCTCCTTGGTCACATGGCCGACCACAAAAATGGCCATGCCCTGGCTCTTGGCAATCCGAAGGAGAATCCCTGTGGACTCCCGCACCTGGCTCACGCTTCCCGGCGCGGAAGAAACCTCCTCGCTGTACATCGTCTGAATCGAGTCAATCACCGCCACCTGCGGGGCTTCCGTCTCCAGGACCCGCTCAATCCGCTCCAGATTTGTCTCCGTCAAAAACCGCAGTTCCCCCGCAACCGGACCGATGCGGTTTGCCCGCATCTTGATCTGCTTTAGGGATTCCTCCCCGGAAATATACAGAACCTTCCGCCCATCAGCAGCCAGATGGCGACAGACCTGCAGAAGAATGGTAGACTTTCCGATCCCCGGGTCTCCGCCCACCAAAACCAGGGAACCTGCCACAATGCCGTTTCCCAGCACCCGGTCAAGCTCCTTAAATCCCGTGGGAATCCGGTCCTGCTCCTCCAGGCTTATCTCTGATAAAAGAGAGGGCCTGGCGTAAGCGGCGGGCCCTGCGGACCCGCCGGCCTTTCCCCGGCCCCCTGACGAGAAGGACGCCTTTGTCACCGGCTCCTCCACCATAGTATTCCACGCTCTGCAGGCCGGGCACTGCCCCATCCATTTGGAGGACTCGTACCCGCACTCGCTGCAGAAAAATGCTGTTGTCTTTCCCTTTGCCATATCTTATGCCCGTCTCACAGCGGAAACCTTCACCGCGTTTCCTTCTTCCAGCTCCACGCTGACGCTCAGCTTCCCGCTCATGTTGGTTTTCATGCTGCCAACCGCCGCATCGTTCACATACACCTCGTACTCCGAATCATTTTCCATCTGTACGGTGATC